>JANQOC010000180.1 GCA_028279265.1 Hyphomicrobiales bacterium | reverse complement strand
GACAAGGAAAAAGTCTTTTTCCAGAAATTGCAGTGCGGAATCCCACATATGGTGGGACGTGCCAATAGAACCAACGAGGAAAAGTGGCGGTCGGGATTGTGATCCCGCTATATCGTAGTAGAGCCTGATATCATTGTTTTGAGCAAAAGGCATGGGAGCGAACCGGATGGAATACTCGGGGATTGCGCAGGAGTAACACCCGTCAGGTGTTTTATCAATTTGTTAATCATCAGTACGGGAAAATACCGGAAAGTCACAAAATTCACACGAATTAGGGTATAATTCGGGCGAGTTCTGCGGCGTATTTCAATGGCGGCCGCCGCGAATTATTGAATATTTGCCCGATTTTCTTATCTCTAAGAGAGAACCAGGGGCTTACACGTACCATTTTTGGAGGGACACATGACCCAGACATCCGACGCTACGTTTATCAGATACTTGCAGATGGGACTGCTTGCGCTCCTGACAGGAGCCCTTATCGCCTTTACGCCGGCCACGCCGGTTAAGGCCGATCCCGGGGCCGGCGCATTAACCGGACTTGTCGGCGGTGCTCTCATCGGTGGAGCGATAAAGGGTAAAAAAGGCGCGATTGTCGGCGGCGCAGTCGGCGCGGCTGTGGGCGCCGCGATTGGTGAAGAAGAACGGAAGCGCAAAGCCCGAACCAAGGCCAGCAAAAAGAAATATAAAGCCAGTACAAAACCGTCTTACACGCCCTCTCGGTCAACATCCTCCGAGACCTACGAGTACGGTCTCGTGTTGGAAACCCAGAAACTGCTGGTCGAGCACGGTTTCGATCCCGGTCCTGTGGACGGTATCTACGGACCCCAAACGGAACTTGCTATTTCGGAATACCAGGAAGAAAACAAGCTCCTGGTGGATGGAACACCATCGGAACCTCTCGTTGATCACATGTTGGCCAATGAGGGATAGGTCAGGCAGCTGAAAATCACCCGTCTGATAACTATCCGAATTAATTTTGTATCTTGGACGCAGACAATTCTGCGTCCAAATTTTTTTGCAAATCCGAGAATTACGCGGCAAATCCCTGACATGTTAACGGTACGAATTTACCGAGGAATCCTTAGTCTTTGGGCAACCCGGCGTATCCATGGGCGGATCGTAGTATTGGGACGCGTGCGCCTGATAGGAATTCTTACTTCCTGTTAACCCGCTAAGGGTATTTTAATTATTCGAACATTCTGGGGATCGGAGGGGATGAATGTCCCATCACACAGCTTTTGGCGGGAGAATCAGCGAGTTGGATGTCGTTCTTGTCGACAATCAACGCGCCAGCCATCAGACGATGCGCGATCTCCTGTCCGGACTGGTCATTAAGCGGTTTCGCGCCTACGCAGATCCAAGTGATGCGCTTCGGGAATTGCAGGCGGATCCCGCTAATTTGCTTATCGTTGAATGGCAGATGGACCGGCTCAACGGCTGTGAACTCACTCACATGTTGCGCCACAAAAATCTGAAACCGCTGTGTTACTTGCCGATTATCCTCGTCACCGGGCAGGTTTCGGCAACCTTTATCGATCAGGCTTTGATCGCCGGCGCTCATCAGGTGCTTGTCAAACCCGTGTCAGCGGCAATGCTGCAACGGCGTATCGAATGGATTCTCGCAGACGACCGGCAGTTTGTTCTGAAAAACAGCCGCTATGAGATTGAAAACGCCCGGGAACTCGTGGCCGCGAGTCGGCAAAGACAGGCGGTCGAAGAGGAAATTCGGCAAATCGTTGCCCAAAAGAACGATGGTTCGGCCCCATCGACAACCAGGGATACGTCGCACCGCCGCGATGAAACTCGATTGCCCGGTTCAAGGGCGATCGCCGATTCCAAACAATCCGTCCAGACGCCGGACCAATCGACGGATCATGAAGACGTCTGGCACATTTAATCCGGTTTAGTCAGGATTAGTCCGGATCAGCCCGCACCCTAGGACAAGCCGGTCCAAAATCAATTCTCCCCGCTTCAATCTTCAGGAACTCTAACCCTCAGATTGAGATTCACCACCAGCCTGATTGATCAAAAGACGGGCAAAAGGCAGGGGGTAGACAGGTCCCTTCCAGAAAGGCATAGTCACGAAAAAATGTCTCGGATTCCTTCTGCATGGCTTCTTTGAGAGCCGAAATTGAAAGAACGGGTTATGCCAAGGTTCAAGGAAATATTCAGTTGGTGGAGCGGCAATACATTCGGCATGCGGCTGACTTTGTGGCGCCGCGGGGAATTCGTCGGAGAAGACGAATTCGGCAACAAATACTACCGGGACAAGAAGGGGCACCGGCGTTACGTGATCTATAACGGTACTTCGGAAGCGTCGTCCATTCCGCCGGGCTGGCATGGCTGGATGCACTACATTACGGATGTGCCGCCGGTGGATGAAAAGTACCAACCGCGAAGCTGGCAAAAGACCCACCAGTCCAATCAAACGGGAACAGCTCACGCCTACCGTCCTGATGGCAGCACGCTCGCTTCGGGTCAGAGGCCTCCGGCGACCGGGGACTACGAAGCCTGGCAACCGAATAACAAGTAATTGCAATTTCATCGCCCGAGAATATCGTTCCGGAATTTCCGGAAAACCCTGGTCCGTGGAGGGACAACCTCTTTGTGATCGTCATAATTTCACCAGATAAACTGCGATGATATCCGCGCATGAGAATTATCGAACCACATCCGGATAGACTGTGATGGCTAAGAAAATCGAGCTAAAGACAAAGAAAAACTCAGCCAGCGTTTCGGCATTTCTCAATGGCATCGAAAACGATCAGTTGCGGAAGGACAGCAAGGCTCTCCTGAAACTGTTCAAAGAGGCCACAGGCATGAAACCGAAAATGTGGGGGGATTCCATTGTCGGGTTTGGAGAGTATACTTACTACCGGGCCAATGGCGATGAGGGGCAATTCATGGCCACGGGTTTCAGCCCGCGGAAAAGCGGTCCCACATTGTACATTCTGCCGGGATATCAAAACTATGATACCCTCCTCAAATCCCTGGGACCTCACAAGCTTGGCAAATCGTGCCTGTATCTGAAAAACCTCGAAAATATTAATCTGGAAACGGTGAAAAAATTGATTCGTATGGGCCTGAAGGACCTGAAGAAAAGCCACGAAACGGATTTCTGAGTTGCAGAACTCACAGTTCGCTTTTGTTTGCACCATTCATTGGGATATAGACCATACCTTTCAGAAAGCTGTGGATTCAATGGGCCGGTGAAGGGCTTTGTTAATTTGCGATAGTCAACTTATCCGACTTTCTTGACATCATCACCGCTTTCGTTAACTTCAACGCCGCCTGCTGTCTTTTTGTCGTCAGGTTTCAAACCTATGGATTGCGCTTGACGTATCAGACATATTTACCCGAAACCCTGAGGACCCTCTCGCCGATGAATTGTTTTTCCCGACGAGTTTGGATTTGGACGGAGAAGAGAGCTCTTTGCAGCCTCGTCCTCGCCGGCGTCCTTTTGTCATGGCCCCTGCATATGTCGCAGGCGCAGCAGGTTCCCAATGAAGTCGCCGTATTTGCCGCTCTGGATAAGGTGACCGCGAGGATATCGCATCTGGAAGTCAGAATTGACGAAACGGTCAAATTCGGCGCTTTGAAAGTCACCCCGCGCACCTGTTTTACCCGACCTCCCGAGGAGCCGCCTCTGACATCGGCATTTGTGGAAGTTCAGGAAATCAAGCTCAGCGGCGAGGAGCAGAAAATCTTTTCCGGCTGGATGTTTGCCCAAAGTCCGGGGATCAATGCTGTTCAGCACCCGGTGTTTGATGTCTGGTTGACCAATTGCAAAACTGTCTCCGGCGACGCATCGGCGGGTAACCGGAGAAAATCCGAGCGCAACTCCAATGCCTCTTCCAACAGACGGTGAAAATTCTTCCGGTCAACCTCAACAGTGCCGAACTGTTTGAGATGGTCGGTCACGAATTGCGTGTCCAGTAGCCGGAATCCCCCATGCTTGAGCCGGGCCACGAGATAGACGAGGGCGACCTTGCTCGCATCCCGGGCCGTGGAGAACATGCTTTCACCGAAGAAAGCACCGCCGAGATGAACCCCGTAAAGGCCGCCAACCAGTTTCCCATCCTGCCAGGCCTCGATGGTGTGGCAGTGTCCGAGCTTAAATAATTGCTGGTACAGATCGCGAATGCGCTGATTGATCCAGGTACTGCGACGGCCGGGACGCGAGGCGGCGCACCCGTCGATTACCGCTGTGAAACTTCCATCGACCCGAATATCGAAGGGCTGTCGCCTGATGGTCTTTGCCAGACTTTTCGGCACATGCACCTGATCGAGTGGCAGGATTCCCCGTTCCTCGGGATCGATCCAGTAAAGGGCGTGATCCTCCGCGGACTCCGCCATGGGAAATATTCCGCAAGAGTAGGCTTTCAAGAGGACCTGCGGCGTGATTTCGATCAGCATGTCATCAAATGTTGTCATAGCAAATCAATCTCAGTCGTGGGTCTGGGGGTTGCCGGAGAAGGCAACCGGGTTAACTCTCTTTCAGATAGTTTTCAAGCCAGTGAATATTGTAATCGCCATTCATTATATCGGGTTCCGACAATAGCGAGACGAAAAGTGGAATCGTGGTTTCTATGCCGTCGACAACGCATTCCCCCAAGGCCCGTTTCAGGCGCATCATGCATTCATTGCGATTGCGGCCGTGGACGATGAGCTTGCCTATCAGGCTGTCATAGAAAGGCGGGATCGAATAACCCTGGTAAACGGCTGAATCAATGCGCACGCCGAGCCCGCCGGGGGCGTGAAAATGCGCAATTTTACCGGGGGAGGGCATGAAAGTCTTGGGATTTTCGGCATTGATCCGGCATTCAATCGCATGGCCGACAAACTGGATCTCGTCCTGGGTGAGGGGCAGGGACGATCCTGAAGCAATCTGGATCTGCTCGATAACCAGGTCGAGCCCGGTAATCATTTCGGTTACCGGATGTTCCACCTGCAGTCGTGTATTCATTTCGATAAAGTAAAAGCCGCCATCCTCATAGAGGAATTCAACAGTCCCGACACCTTTATATTTCAGGTCGCGCATCGCCTGGGAAACGGTTTCTCCGATGTTCTCCCGTTCCGAAATATTCAGGGCTGGAGAAGGAGCCTCTTCCCAAATCTTCTGGTGTCGGCGTTGCAGCGAGCAGTCCCGCTCGCCCAGATGTATGGCATTACCCTTGCCGTCGCCAAGAACCTGAATCTCTATGTGACGAGGGCGACCGAGATATTTTTCCAGATAAAGCGTGTCGTCGCCGAAGGCGGACTTGGCTTCACTGCGCGCCGTGGCCATGGCCACGGTCAGGTCTTTTGCTGTTTCAGCCACCTTCATGCCGCGCCCACCGCCGCCGGACGCCGCCTTGACGAGAACCGGATAGCCAATATCGTCAGCGATTTTCTGGGCCTCCGCGTCCGAACCCAGAGGACCGTCTGATCCCGGGACAACGGGGATCCCCAGTTTTTTCACGGTGTCCTTGGCCTGGATCTTATCTCCCATGAGACGGATATGTTCTGCATCGGGGCCGATAAAGGTGATGCCGTGTTCCGTCAGGATCTCCGCGAAGCGTGCGTTTTCCGACAGGAATCCGTAGCCTGGATGTACAGCTTCGGCACCTGTAATTTCGCAGGCGGACAGGATCGCGGGGATATTCAGATAGCTGTCGGTGGCTTGTGGCGGACCGATGCACACACTTTCATCGGCGAGCTTCACATGCATGGCATCGGCATCCGCCGTAGAATGCACGGCGACGGTGGAAATACCCAACTCCTTGCAGGCTCGCTGGATGCGCAGTGCGATCTCTCCACGATTGGCGATCAGAATTTTCTCGAACATGAAATCCCCGATACCCTTTATTTCAGCAGCACAAGCGGTTCGCCAAATTCCACGGGCTGGCCGTCTTCAACGAGGATCGAATCTACCGTGCCGGATTTTGGTGCGGGAATGCGGTTCATGGTTTTCATCGCTTCGACAATCAGCAGGGTATCACCTTCGTTCACCGTGTCGCCGACCTTGACAAAGGGATTTGCTCCGGGCTCCGGTGCCAGATACGCCGTACCCACCATCGGTGAGGACACCGCACCCGGATGATTGGACAGGTCCCGTTCGCCAGGGTCAGGGTCCGGTTCCGTACTGGTGCTGACAGGCTGGGATCGGGGTTCGGCGGCCGCCGTATGTCCGACCACGTAGGAAGTCGGAACCGAAGAGGCGGTGCGGGCGACGCGAACCCGGATATCGTCGTTTTCGATCTCTATTTCACTGAGGTCTGTTTCGGTGAGGAGCTCCGCAAGCTCCCGAATTAGGCTCTTGTCGATGCCCGACTTCGATGTTGTTTTTGCTTTTGTTCTGCTTGCTGGACGTTTGTTCATTTTCGATTTATCCAACCCTGTCAAGGTGATCCTTCAGGCCTTCTATGGCGAGGGTGTACCCCTTCGGGCCAAGCCCGCAAATAACGCCAATTGCAACCAAAGATATATAAGTATGGTGACGAAATTTTTCGCGTGTGAAGATGTTTGAAATGTGAACCTCGACGCAGGGAAGTCCGGTTCCACGGATAGCGTCCAGCAAGGCAATCGAAGTATGGGAATAGGCGCCGGCGTTGATAATAAGTCCGGCAGCTCCGGCCTGGCCCGCTTCGTGAATCTTGTCGACGAGAGCACCCTCGGAATTTGACTGAAAAAATTCGATCTCAAAACCAAGCTCACCGGCCCGGTCCCGGCACGCCGTTTCAACAGAAGCAAGCGTCGCGTCACCGTATATTCCGGGCTCCCGTGTTCCTAGCAGGTTCAGGTTGGGACCATTCAGCACATAAATCAGATTGCTCATGCAGAGAATAACGACTTTCTTCGTGATTATTGTAAACGTTGCTCCGGATAAAGTGGATTCCCAAGGGAATCTCTACCATGCCCGTTGTAACGCTTTTGTCATCTCGTGCAAAGTGTCTAGTTTTCCACAAATCTATGGTTAACAGCGTTGCAGGCCGCACCCTTCCTTGCGGACCTGGGCAATACGGCCGACCAGCTGATCATAGAGATCTTCCGGGGCGCCCTGAATGACGTCCGTGCCAATCAAGTAATGGGGAGTGCCCTGTATCCGCAGGTCAAAGGCCAATTTCTGCGCTTCTTCCAGGGCCTTGTTGACAAAGGACGAATTCATATCGGCCTGCAGTTTTTCCACATCAAGGCCAAGATCGCGGGCGATGCTCAGGGATTTGGCTTTGTTGGCGCGTCCGGGATCAACCAGAAGCCGACGGTGAAATTCAAAATATTTGCCTTGTTCGACGGATGCCAGGGCCGCCCGCGCAGCGTCTTCCGATTGTTTTCCAAATATGGGAAATTCCTTGAAGACGACACGCACATTTTTGTCATTCTCGATGAGTTTGGCCATGTCGGCGAATGCGCGTTTGCAGAAGCCGCAATTGTAATCGAAGAATTCCACAACCGTGACATCCCCTTTTGGATTACCGGCTATGTAGGCGTAATCGGAATAGGCCAGTTTCTCGAAATTTGAGGTGATGGCGACACGGGCGCGTTTTTCCTCTTCCTCGGCTTCGATTCTCTGAAGTTCCAACAGCGCGTCACCGATCAGTCGGGGATTTTTCTGAATATACTCTTTGACAATTGTCTCGATCTGAGAGCGGTCAAGTTCGGCACCAACCATTGTTTTGCCGGTGTCCGCGGCATTGTTCTGACCGCCGCTGGTGCCGGACTGGAGAAGGACGAATATGGTAACGAAGACACCGACAAGGGCAGCCGCGGCAAGAGCTTTGATTGTATTTGAGACCATTTGCGTATCCTGTAAAAAAGTTCCTATCGGTTCTTCGGTTATGGGGTGTTGAAATCAGCGAAGTTTCGGCGGCTGGAATTTGAGTATGTCGTCGGCCTTAATCCAATTCGGTGTGCCTTCGCGAAATTTTGTCTGCGCCCGCTTGGCCTGCTCTTTGGCGAACTTCAGCTTGCCCTGGTAGAGATATTGGTAAGCCGAGGCCAGGGAGGCCTGTCCGGTCAAGCCTTTTCGGCCATAGGCCATGGCGAGAAGCCGGTAACCTTCCGGGCTCGTATTTTCACGTACGATGGCTCGCCTTAATTGGGTAACCGCTTCATCTATGAGGCGAGGCTGATTGGCCGTGAGCAGGGCATGGGCAAGCAAAATGCGAATGAGACCCGAATTGGGAGCGAGCTTAACCGCATTGCGGAGGGGCGGCACAGCGCGGGAGGCCTGCCCCGCTTCCAGAAGGAACTGACCTTTGAGTTCGTAGAAATAGGGATTGCCGGGGTCCATTCGAATGAGCTGATCGATCTCCCGCTGAAAAGCCTTGAGATTCTTTTCCCTGCGGAAGAGCACGACCGCGCGGGCATAGCGCGCCGGCATGGATTTGTCGGAAGGCGGATATTTTGTGTAAACGGTACGCGGGGATTCAAGAAAGCCGCTGAGTTTGGCGCGCATTAACTCGTGACGAAATGCCCAGTCTTGATTGTCTGCCTTGTCGTAGTAGGGGCTTCTCCTAGCGAGTTCACGGAGCTGGATAATGCGCTGCTGCGGCATTGGGTGGCTCTGGACATAAGGGTCGACATATTTGAGAGACGCAAAACCCTGGTCGACAAAATATGAGAAGGTTTCAAGCATGCCCCGGGAAGATTGCTTGGTCGCATTGAGATATCGAACGGCGGCCTGGTCCGCTGCCGACTCTTCGGCGCGCTGATAAGCCAGAACCGCGCGCTGGGTAAGCGACTGACCGCCGGACATCACAGCGGCTCCGGCACTGCCGCCCGCCGCGCCGCCAGTTGCCGCGCCCGCAACAAACGCGGCAATACCCAGAATCTGCAACATAAGCGAAGCGGATTGGGCCTTGGCAATAGTGCGTCTCAGGCGAGACAGGTGACCGCCGGCAATATGACCGGTTTCGTGGGCGATAACGCCGATCAGCTGATTAGGTGTCTTGGACTGTTTCAAAGTCTCCGAATGAATAAACATATTACGGCCATCAACGACAAAGGCGTTGAAGTTGCGATCATTCACAATATGAATGCGAATATTCTGCTGTCCCAGTCCGGCAACGCGAAATATCGGTTTCGCATAATCCCTGATCAGGGATTCCGTTTCCGCATCGCGGATGAGGCCGCGCGCTGAAAGGTCAGCAGGCGCAATGGCAGAGACGGCGACGGCAAATGCGAGACCGCCCGCCAGATGTTTTTTCCACGCCAATTTCGACAAAAGAGACATCGACTTTGAAACCGGCACTGAGGCCATGAATTGTTGGGTCATTAATTCGATCTTGGGGTTGAATCTGATATCGTTATACCGGTCAATTACCGAATAACCAAAGTAAAATTCCCGCTAGTCCATAATACATGTTCCGAACTCGGAATTCGTTACTCGCGGATTCTATGCACGCCCGATTCGTACTCTTCAAATGAATTAAATAGGGGGCATTGTGTTCACAAAGTGACGTATGGCCGCATCGCGGTGCTTGACGGCAATTGATCCGAGTACGTATATCCACAACAGTAGTCTTAAAAAAATAAATATGTACAAAGACTTATATTGTGACTTGAATTCCGGCTTTAGAACAGACCCCTGAGGATTCCTCGAAGATGGACCAAATTCCAGTGCGCAAGCCAACACAAAAACGAGCGCTCTCAAAACGCAGCCAGATTGCTCCTTTCATTGTTATGGATGTCATGACAGCGGCAGCGGAACGGGAAGCTCAGGGCCGCGATGTCATTCACATGGAAGTTGGACAACCCGGAACACCGGCGCCGCGTCTGGCCCTTGAGGCGGCGGCAAACGCCATGAAATCCGAGACGCTGGGGTATACGGTGGCACTTGGGATTCCGGAACTGCGGGAACGCATTGCGCGTCACTATGCCGAGCAATACAACTTGTCGGTTCCAACCGAACGCATCGTTGTCACCGCCGGTTCATCGGCCGCCTTCGTACTCAGTTTCCTGGCGCTGTTCGATCCGGGTATGCGCGTCGCGTTGCCTTCCCCCGGCTATCCCTGTTACCGCCATATACTGACGTCCCTGGATATCGAACCGGTTATCATCGAGACGTCGGAAACCCATCGCTGGATGCCGAGCGTCGGTGATCTTGACACTGTCGGCAGGCTCGACGGCCTGCTCCTTGCCAGTCCCGCCAACCCGACCGGCACCATGCTCACCGGCGACCGGGTCCGGGAATTGACGGAAGGTTGCGATCAGCGGGGCATCTGGTTTATTTCCGATGAAATCTATCACGGATTGACTTATGCCGAAGATGCGAAATCAGCTTTGGCATTTTCCGATCAGGTCGTCGTGATTAACAGTTTTTCAAAATATTTCTCGATGACCGGATGGCGCATCGGCTGGATGGTCGTTCCTGATCAGATGGTGCGGGCTGTGGAACGGCTGGCGCAAAATCTGTACATTTCACCGACAACGATTTCACAATATGCGGCCCTGGCTGCTTTCGAGGCAAGGGAAGAACTGGAACAGCACCGTGAGGTTTATGCGAAAAATCGAGAACTCCTGCTCGATGCCCTTCCGGATATCGGTTTCAAAAACATCCTCCCCGCCGACGGAGCGTTCTACTTGTATGCCGATGTCGCGGATTTTACAAACGACAGCAAATCGTTTGCCCGTCGCCTCCTCGATGAAGCGGGTGTTGCGATCACACCCGGTCTTGATTTCGACGAGAGGCGCGGCAATCAGTTTGTACGTTTTTCCTACGCCGGGACAACATCGGATATGGAGGCGGCGGTCAAAAGGTTGCGATCATGGTTTCAGAATTTCAGATCCTGAATTCATCAAATCATGAGCTCTATGAAACCGACCATCATACAAACGAGCATCGTGCAATTATGGTCGGTCTCATTAAGTTCAGCCCAAGATGTTCCCGAAAAAATCTTAACGGACAACAACTAAGAGACGATCTCAGGACAGACGTCTCTGCCACCAGCCGCGACGGGATGTTTCGGAAGATTCCGGTGCTTCCTTAGAGCTATCCACAGAACTACCCACAGAGCTATCTACGGTGATTGGTTTTTCCGTTTCACCGCTGGACGCACCGCTCCATGATTCCTTGGAATCGGATTTCCCGGATTCCGCCGCCTGTTCTTTTGGCAATGGAGGCGGAGAGGCATCGTCCTGACTGCTTGGCTTGACTTCGAGCTCGGTCAGCGAGCCGTCACCGTTGGTTGGCTTTGACTTGGCGGCTGATGAGCGCCGGGGTCTTCGAGTTCTCGGTTTTTTCTCCGATTTTTCGGCCGCTGCAGCTTCCTCTGCCAGATTGCTTTCCTGTGTCGGGGCGTCTTCAGAGGTTTCGCCCTTGCCATTTGTGGCACCGCTCGGCAGTACGCCGTTTTCCATGGCTTGTTTCAGTGACTGATCCTCGGTCGCCAAGCCTTCTTCCGGTTTCTTGCCGGAGCGGCGGCGTCCTCCGCGACGTCCGCGACGACGTGGAGACTTCTTGGCATCCTGAGACCGTTTTTCTGCGGCAAGGCCGTCTTTCTCGGTGCTCTCGCCGGATTTGGCTTCCTCATTGTCCGTTTCGCCATCTGTCTCCGTTTGTGCCGCATCGGCAGCTTTTTCCGATCGGGGTTTTCGGCGACGTTTGCGACGACGGGATTTGCTTTTTTCCGTATCCTCGCCGCTCTCGCCCGACGCAGCTTCGGGAGACTGAAACGACCAGTCCATCTTCACGGCACCGGAGGCATCCGAACCGCCACTTTCGGCGACATCACCCTGCTGAATATTGAAATTGGTTCCCTGCAGTGCATCGCTGGCAAGAATGGTGATGGTGACATTGTAGCGAGATTCTATGTCTTTCAGATAGATCCGCTTCTGATTCAGAATATAGATTGCGGCTTCAACCGGTGTCGTAACCAGGAGATTTTTGGAACCATCGCTTTGCAGTGTATCCTCAATGGATCGCAGGACCGAAAGGGAGATGGATTCCGTTGATCGGATCATACCCGTACCCTGGCAGTAGGCGCATTGAGAGGTCGATCCTTCCAACATTCCCGTGCGCAGGCGCTGGCGGGACATTTCCAGCAATCCGAAGTGACTGATACGTCCCACCTGAATTCGGGCGCGGTCGTTTTTCAGACAATCCTTCAGCTTGCGTTCCACCGAACGGATGTTGCGGCGTTCTTCCATGTCGATAAAGTCGATGACGATAAGCCCTGCCAGGTCGCGCAGGCGCAACTGGCGGGCGACCTCTTCGGCGGCCTCGACATTGGTCTTCAGGGCCGTGTCCTCGATACTGTGTTCCCGCGTTGCCTTGCCCGAGTTGACATCAACGGCAACCAGAGCTTCGGTCTGGTTGATGACGATGTAGCCCCCGGATTTCAATGACACGATGGGGCTGAACATGGCATTCAGCTGGTGTTCGATGCGATGTTGCACGAACAGGGGATTGGGTTCGCGATAGGGTTTGACGTTTTTCGCATGGCTCGGCATCAGCATGCGCATGAAGTCCTTGGCAAGCTTGTAGGCCGGCTCGCCGGCAACCAGAACTTCGTCAATCTCCTTGGAATAGAGATCCCTGATAGAGCGTTTGATCAGATCACCCTCGGCATAAACCAGGGCAGGCGCGGTCGATTTGAGAGTCAGATCGCGCACGTTCTCCCACAGCCGCAGCAGATAATCATAGTCCCTTTTGATTTCCGCTTTCGTTCGCGAAGCCCCGGCGGTGCGGACAATCAGTCCCATACCCTGGGGAACCTCAAGATCGCTGACAATCTTGCGAATACGTTTGCGGTCGCCGGGGTTGGCAATCTTGCGGGAGATGCCGCCGCCCCGTGCCGTGTTTGGCATCAGAACCGTGTAACGGCCCGCCAGGGACAGGTAGGTCGTGAGAGCAGCACCTTTGTTGCCGCGCTCTTCCTTAACAACCTGTACCAGAATAATCTGACGGCGCTTGATGACTTCCTGGATTTTGTAAGTACGACGGCGCCGCTTGACCCGTTCCGGCACTTCTTCAAGAACATCCTCGCTACCGACGGACTCGACCTCGCCATCCTCATCTTCGGAATCTGCGGAGTCCGGCTTTTCCGACGATCTTGCTTCCGCATCGGAGGCGGCGCTGTCTGAGGAGTCAACATTCAACCAGGGACCGCTTTCAGAGCCGTCGCCCGCATCTTCAGATTCGTCGTCGTCTTTTTCTTCAGACTTTGACCGGGTGTCCGCAACTGCAGCTTCATTTAATTCTTCTGAGGCTTCAGCCTCCGATTCGGACACGTCCGATGTTGGCTCGCCTGCAGCCTCTGCATCAACGGCCATGCCGGCATCGGTATCTGATTCACCTTCATCAATCGCGGAAGGCTCGGTTTCCGGCGCATCGTCGTCTTCATGATCAGAGACGGCAACAACGTCGCTAATGTGCAGGTCATCATTGTCTTTGCTTGCAAGCGGCACGGACCGGGCTTCGGATTCCGATGTCTCGTTTTCCGCCTGTTCATCGTCCGATTCAGCTGAGTCGGCTGCAGATGATGACGGTTTCTCGTCATCCTTCTTCTTTGAGCGTTGGCCTCTCCTGCCCCGGCTCTTCTTTTCTTGCGACGTGTCCTGATCTTCGTCCTGGCGAGCAGCCTCCGCTTCAGCCCTGCTTTGTTCTTCTGCTTCTTCATCCAGCAAGGCTTGCCGGTCGGCGACCGGAATCTGATAGTAGTCGGGATGAATTTCGTTGAAGGCAAGAAATCCGTGGCGGTTGCCTCCAAAGTCGACAAAAGCGGCCTGCAGCGACGGCTCTACCCGCGTGACTTTTGCTAGATAGATATTTCCACGGAGTTGTTTTTTGTTGGCTGATTCATAGTCGAATTCTTCAACACGATTGCCTTTCAGAACAACCACCCGGGTCTCTTCCGGGTGGGAGGCATCGATAAGCATTTTGTTTCCCATAATCGTAATCCTTTGTCCGCAGTATCAGCGGCGACCTTTCGGGCGCAGAACGTGCTGCGCCGGTCATCCGGGAGATTGCGGAGATGTAGAATTTTGGACGGGAAGCGACCGAACAATCGCGGGAATTGGCAGTCGTGGTGATTGCACGCACGAGGTCCAAGGCCGGTTGCTGGAACTGGTCTCCAGAATTCAGAGTTCTATTGTCTACTATCCGGTCCAAAAAAATTAGTTCCTTTTACAATAGTTTCACGCAGTTCAGAAACTGAATTCTCCCTGCGGAAACGATGTAATGCTCTGAAACATATGATCTTTTCCATAAGATCCATGTTTCTTTTCAAAATGTCGCCGACAATACTCTGACTGCCGGAACCTGTTCACTTCTGCGCGGATTTCCAGCACGACACAAAAGTGGAAAACTCATTTCTTTCAATCAGTTAGGGCTCAATCTATTGGCCATCCCTGGCTAAAGATTTGTGCTCTGAAACTGACAAAAACAAGGCGCCTTACACAAGACCATTTGCATTCGACTGTCTAAGTCCGAACCAAACTGGCGCTATTTGATTCAGTTTTGGCGAAATAGCCTAACAATTTGATAATGCCCAATAATTCCGGAAAAATGATAATATTAAATTTTTTACGGTTTACTTTACGGGCCTGCATCATTTTGTTCGCAAACGGAATATGCAATCGCATTATTACGGCCATTAAGGGCAATTTGGCAACCCCCGGGACCCATCACCGCAAGACAAGTTGATAGAAATTTTCAAAATCCAACAATTTTTGAAGTATTTGGAATGGATTTCTGAAATTAAATATTTTCCCGGCTGCAGTATAGCGGCGTGGCCATTCCGACAATTATATGGGTCGAATCGCGTTAAATACAAAAACTTGTTGGACAGTGGGTTGATCCCGGCGCAAAATCTCGCCAGTTTTGCAAACATAGGCATCTGTGATGGTGCGTTTGAAAGGGATGATTTTGAGGTCCGTTCCGCAGGAGGCTGCAGCTCATTTTGTTCCTGACGAGGGAAGGTTGACACATCCTGAAGTGACGATCCGGGGAAGAAATCAGGCGCATGGGGAACACGAGGGGCAAAGGAAACAACAGGCGCATGGGAAATAGAGGGCTTGTATCTCTGCAGCTGATTCTGTTTGCGCTGACCATCGTCACAGGTTGGTCAGTAACGACAACAACGGCCTATTCTCAGAGTTATTCCGGAACCGTTGCCAAAAGCGCGCGTCTCGTCGGGGACGGTTTGCGTACCAGGTTTGTTGTCGATCTCTCCCGGTCCGTGCCCTTTAATTTGTTCACTCTCCAGGATCCCTATCGTATCGTTGTCGACCTTCCCAATGTCAGCTTCCAGATGCCGCCCGATATTGGCAACAAGGGCCGGGGATTGGTGTCTGCATTTCGTTACGGCCTGTTTGCCAAAGGCAAGTCACGAATTGTCATTGATGTTACCGGCCCGGTGAAAATTGATAAATCGTTTGTGCTGAAACGGGGAAGCGGTCAGCCTGCGCGTTTCGTTCTCGATCTGATTCCCACGGATCGCACGACCTTTATTCAGGAATTGCAAAAACAGAAGCAGCGGCAAGCTCAGAAGTCGAAAACGAAACTCCCCGTGAAGTTGGCGACTTTACCGCCGATCCCGAAGCCAAAATCAAGTCCTCGAGCGAAGCGCAAACCGCTGGTATTCATTGACCCGGGCCATGGGGGAATTGACCCCGGTGCCGTCGGCAGTTTGGGAACGCGGGAGAAAACGGTTGTTTTACAGTTTTCCCGTTTGCTCAAGAAAGAGTTAGAAAAATCCGGACAGCTGCGGGTACGGATGACCCGCAATACGGATGTTTTCGTACCCCTGAAAAGCCGCACGGCGCTGGCAAGGCGTCAAAAAGCCGATTTGTTTCTGTCGATACATGCGGATTCCGCTCCCAAAGGCTATCGCAAAGCCCGTGGTGCTACTGTTTACACATTGTCCGAAAAGGCATCTGACCTGGAGGCCCGTCAACTGGCCCAGAGAGAAAATCGCTCGGATATCATTGCCGGCGTGCAACTACCGACAGAATCTCAGGATATTGCCGATATATTGATCGATCTCGTGCAGAGGGAAACCAAGAATTATTCCGTTTCTTTCGCCAATCTGCTTGTTGGGCGGTTAAAAAATGAGATTGTCCTGCGCAAGGATCCCGTCCGCTTCGCGAATTTTCAGGTTCTGAAAGCACCCGACGTTCCCTCCCTGCTTGTGGAACTGGGATATCTCAGCACGCCACAGGAAGAAAAACTCATAAGATCAAGGGATTGGCAGAGAAAAGTCGCCCGTTCCGTGGCGCGCGCCATCGAGACCTATTTCAAACGCCACGGAATTCGCAATCCGTATTAGTCTGTGTGCCTTTAATATAACAATGATGTGTTTGAATAATCGACGGCTTTAAGTGTATTTATGCGTATAATTATTGCAGAAATCGGCGTAAATTCGTCATAATTGTCGCTAGATTACACGATCCGTTGCAATCTGTTGGAACAGTCGTGCTCTCTCGGGGAATCTGTTATTGGAATGCCCCACGCCAGCAACACCAACCTGGGCTGAAACACAATGCATATGTCGGCACCCATTAAACCGCCTCCAGTCCCGAAAACGCGCAAGCGCAAAAGCTATCTATTGCGGTTCATCGGGATTCTGTTCACGGCCGGGGTCATCGTGTTTTTTGTCGGCTCTGCTTTTGCCGCCTATGTGATCTGGTCCGTGTCCAAGGATCTGCCCGAGTATGAAACGCTGGCGAAATATGAACCCAAGGTCATGACGCGCATCCATGCCAATAATGGACAGCTGATTGCCGAGTATGCCCGGGAGCGCCGCATTTACGTTCCCATCAATACGGTTCCCGACCTGGTTATCAAGGCATTCCTGTCCGCTGAGGACAAGAATTTCTTTCAGCACAATGGCATCGATATGGGCGGTGTCCTGCGGGCGGTGATCATCAATGTCAAGAACTACGGCAAACGGCGGCCCGTCGGTGCATCAACCATTACCCAGCAGGTGGCAAAGAACTTTCTCCTGACCAGCGAAAGGTCGCTGGACCGGAAACTGAAAGAAGCCATATTGTCGATCCGCATTGAGAGGGCCTTCACCAAAGAGCAGATCCTCGAACTGTATCTCAATGAGATTTATTTCGGCCTGAGTTCCTATGGAATTGCCGCTGCGGCGCTGAACTATTACGGTAAATCACTGGATGAGCTTAATGTTCAGGAAGCCGCTTATCTGGCGGCACTGCCCAAGGGGCCGCGCAACTACCATCCTTTCAAACGCACGAAAAACGCCATATCCCGCCGGAACTGGGTCTTGGATCGTATGGCGGATAACAACTTTCTGACGGCGGATGAGGCGGAGGCGGCCAAGAATTCTGAGCTCGAGGTTAGTCCACGGCCGTTCGGTTCACACATTTTTGCCGCTGAGTATTTCGCGGAGCAGGTACGACGGGAACTCTTTGATCTTTATGGAGACGCGGGCCTTTATGGCGGCGGTCTTTCCGTTCGCACAACCCTGGATCCGGTCATGCAGAAG
>JANQOC010000277.1 GCA_028279265.1 Hyphomicrobiales bacterium | reverse complement strand
AATAATAAAAATGTATTTTTTTAAATGGGTTAGAACGATTTGTTTTACAAACAGTAGAACTAGTGCTTATAATGCGCGGCATGATGCTTAGCTACCCCGCTCTTAGCATCATACTACGAGCTTTGTGTGGCCCTCTACCGAAGCCTCGTATATTGCGTCAGAGTGCTATTTGCACTTTGACGCATAGGGGTTGCAGCCTATCCGAACCCATTAGAGTTTCAGCCGGTCACTCCTGCTCTGATACGGAACCCCCTTCACCGGTTTCCACTCAACTGACGATCCAATGTTGCAACGATCGGCTCATAAACTTTACCTATCAAAATGAGAGAGGCTTCCCAGTGTGGTCTTGTCATCGACCCCGGTTTAGGCGGGTTCGGCCATATTCTTTTCTGCCTCTTCCATTGTCCCGCCGCATTGGCGACAGGACGGGACGGTGGGCCTTGTGTGTTCTGCGCCGCAGGATGTGCATTGAAACGTGGCACCAACGCTGGTATCCGCCAACTGCGTAATAATTTTGGCAGCAGTATCTGAATGTGCCTCACGCCCGCAGTCCTGTGGTTGCCGGCATCCCTCCGGACAGCAGACAAGACCTGCCACGATTGATATTTGATCCCGCATGTCTGGCCCCTTCTGATTTCGGCACTTTCCAAACAGTGCCTGAGAACGCACCCAACCTCCGGTCTGTCCTAAACTTCGTCTGATGCCGAGAGCTGATAAACTTCTGAAGCGGGACTCGATTTTGATGTAGACGAGGTGTCTGAATCGCTGCGCTTCAGGACACCGGTAAACTCCGTTCCCATCTCCAGTTCAATCAGTTCATGATAAATATCGGCCTCGACTCTGGAAGTGGCGCGAATGGAGACGCGTTTTCCGGAGATTGTTCCATCGACGGTACCATAGATATTTATATCGTCCGCGGTCAGAGATCCCTCTACCGTACCGGTTTCCTGAACCAGCACACTCTGGCAGTTGACATCACCATTGATCTGCCCTTCGACGATAATTGAACCCTGGGCATCAACACTTCCGGAAATAGTCAGGTCTGATGAAATAACGCTCGCATTTGCTGCTGCGTCGTTACGCTCGCTAGCGTTGAGATTACTGGCCGCTTTCTCCTGCGGGGTATCGGCTTGATTAAACATGGTTGTGTTCCCGTTCGCACGACCCCCACACCACCAGCCACAAAAAAGCAAATTGCAGACCTTCTGACAAGACAAATCATGGCAATCTCGAAAACCGATGCTTTTTAGCACCAGAAATTTGTCTCATTTGGTCCATCGCGATTTTGTAGAATTTCACTGAGGAATTCGATCCGATCTGGCTCGGTCCGAATTACTTGCAGGCTGAATTACAGTAGAAATGAATTATTGAACCTTACTCCGCCGGTTGATGGACCGCGATGCCGCCCTGGTCATTGCGACCATAAGAAACCGAACAAAGCCCGAAGTCATCAAGGATGGCATAAATGGCCGGGACGACGAACAGAACGAGCAACGTCGACGCCATCAATCCAAAAACCAGGCTCGTAACCAGTGGGACGAGAACCTGAGCCTGCAGACTGGTTTCCAGAAGCATCGGCAGCATGCCGAAAACTGTTGTCACCGATGTCAGGAAAATAGCCCTAAATCGCGCCCGGCTTGCTTCGGTAGCGGCTTGCGCAACCGTTCCTCCCGGTTTCAGCCTGGACTTGATGAAATTGACCAGGAGAATCGAGTCATTCACGACAACACCAGATAGCGCAACGAACCCAAGCATACTCGGCATGGAGAAATCGAGGCCCATGACCAGGTGCCCGATAATAGCTCCGATCAAGGTGAAAGGAATAACGATCATGACCACAAAAGGTTCAACGTAACTCTTGAACTGAAAACTGAGGAGCAGGAATATGCCGATCAAACCGATAATAAACCCGGCTATCATGGAAGCCTGGGTTGTTCCGGCTTCTTTGTTTTGCCCCTGAACCGAAACGGAAACCCCGGGATATCGCGCGATCAGTTCCGGAACGAAGCGGTTTAAAGTATCCGTTACAACCTCATTGGCATTTGCCGAACGGACATCAACATCTCCCTGGACGGACACCGTGCGGACGCCGTCGATCCGATTTATCCTGGAAACGCCCCGGCCCTGTTCAATTTCAGCAAGAACGGAAAGCGGGACAAGTTCACCTTCCTGATTGGTAATTGTAAAATAGTCGAGATCCGCAAGACTGTTTTTGTCCTGGGCGGCAAGCCTCACATCGATATCATAAGCCTCTGCACCGACCTGGATCGTACGCACGGTTGTTCCGAAAAAGGCTTTTCGTAATTGATCAGAAATAGTGCGGGCATCGAGACCGAGACTGTTGGCTTCATCTTTTAACCGCACGCGCATCTCAAGCTTTCCCGGCCTAAGATCGTCGCTGATGTTGAATGTTCCCCGATAGCGGTTCAACCAGTTCTGCAGTTCAAGAGACGCCTGTTTGAGGTCCTTTAAATTTTCTTCCTGCAACCTCAGGTCGATAGCCAGGCCGCCGGGACCCAGCGTTGGCTCCGTGTACCGGATCGATATGACGTCGGTAATATCGCCGGTTTCCTCACGCCATTTCTGAATGAAATCATCATTGGTTGTATTGCGGATCTCCGTGCTGGCCAAATCAACGGCGACAGTCGCGATGTGGGTGCCACTTTCATTGGCATCTTCGTTCTTGTTGAATTGAATGGAAAGGTTCTTTATCAGCTTCAGGCCGTCACGTTCATTCTTTTGCAGTTCCGCAGCGGTCTTCTGCACCGCATCGCGTACGCGGTCGACCACGGATTCGGTTTTGTCCAGTGGAGTTCCCTGGGGCAACAAAATACGGGCTTCAAGCGTATCGCCGTCAATATCCGGAAAAGCGGAAAATTTGAGCAATCCTGCCGCGACAGCAGAGATGGCAAGCAGCAGGCAGAGGACGGCGACACCGGACGTAAGATAGCGCCATTCAACGGTTCTATCCACGAACCAGCCGATCCAGTTCTCCCTCAGCCAGTTGATCAGTTGATCTCCCTTTTGCTGAATGCGCGATACCCGCCCCTTGGAATGCTCAAGAGAATGGTAAAGATGATTTGGCAGGATCAGAAAAGCTTCAACAAGGGAAATTAAAAGAACGCAAATCATGACCATCGGAACCACTTTCAGAATTGCGCCGATATCCCCTTGCAGAAAGACGAGGGAGCCGAAAATACAAATCGTCGTTGCGAAGGAAGCGAACACACCGGGCAGGACTTGACGCGTCCCTTCGACAGCCGCATCCAGAGGTGGCAACCCCTCTTCTCTCTTGGCGGCGATATTTTCGGAAATGACGATCGCATCATCCATCAGCAGACCAACGACAATAAGCAGCCCGACCATGGTGAGCATATTGACGGTAAGCCCCAACACGCTCATCAGTGCGAAAGCACCCATGAAGGAAACAGGCAGTCCCAGGCTTATCCAGAATGAGTACCGTAGTCCGAAGAACAGCCACATAACTAAAAATACGAGAACCAGGCCCTGGGACATGTTCTTTGTCAGGAGGTTCAACCGGTCACGGACAATAGAAGAAATGTCGTTGGTAATCACCAGATCGATACCCGGCGGCGCCGTTTTTTTCTCCTTGGCAATAAATTCCCTGTCCGCATCAATGACTCTGAGCGTATCTTCATTTTCGGTTTTGGTAATCGCCAAAAGGGCCGCAGGCTTGCCGTTGAAAACCACCTTCTCTTCGTCGAGATCAAAGCGGTCGGTAATCTTGGCAATTTCACCGAGCCGGACCTGGCCGCCGCCGGGCGTCGCAATGACCGCCAGGTCGAAAAATTCCTGCACCTTTTTTCGCTCGTCGGCGAGGCGCACCAGGACTTCGCCGGCCGAGGCTTCAATACTGCCCGCAGGCAGGTCAAGACTCTGACGGGAGATCGCATCGGCAATATCGCTGATACTCAGACCAAACTGGCGCAAAGTCGCATCCTGCAGTTCTATGCGGATCTGATGATCGGAAAAGCCTGAAATCTCCACCTTCGGAATAAGCGCCGTCCGCAACATCCTGGTTTTTACGTCTTCCGCATAGGCTTTTAATGCCACGCGGTTCGTGGGACCGGTAATGGCAACAGATGCAACAAAATCCGTTCGACCGAGTTGCTTGATGATCGGTGTTTCCACCTCATCGGGAAATTCGTCGATCGCCTCGACCTCAGATTTTACATCCGCGAAAAAACGGTCAAGATTGCTCCCCTCGACCATCTCAAGTTTGGCGGTCGCCAAACCTTCCGTTGCTTCGCACTGAATTTCATTGACATTATCGACGCCGTCTACCGCGTCTTCAATTCTCTGGCAGATCGCCTGTTCAACATCTTCAGGACGCGCCCCTGGATAGACGACTTTGACCTGCACGAGCCGCGGTTCGATGCGCGGCAGGGTTTCCCTTTGCAGACCGGGAAGGACGAATATACCCAGCACCAGAAATCCAATCATCATCAGATTGGCGGCGGTGGGATGGGCCGTAAAATAACGGATCATCTTACGGGCCCTTTGCCGGAAGCTTCCGCAAGGAGCTCTTTGGTCAGCTTTTCGTCAGCTGCCGTTTTCAGGAGCATACCGTCAATGGCCGGACTGATATCACTGACAACAATTTGATCCCCGGGAGAAAGTCCCTCGGCAATGACCGCAAGATTGCCCTGCACGACGTCGACTTTGACCGGTTTTATCTGCAATCGATTATCGGCACCCACCGTGTATACCTGCCCTTCATGCAGTGCCGCGCGGGGGACAACAATCCGGTCCGGCACGGAATTGGCGCGAAGCTCCACCTCGACAAACATCTCCTTGACCAGGGGTGGTCGCTGTCCGGGTACAACCGTCAGATAATGGTCCTCAACTGCGACTATGATACCCACCGTGCGCGTCGTCGGGTCAACCGTGTCGCTGATACGGACAACTTCAGCCTGCCATTCCACATCCCTGAATCCCGTGCGCAAACGGACGATGGCGCGCAGGCCTATGATTTCGGTCATCTTACGCAAAAAGTTTGCAGAAATTTCCACCTGCTGCCGGTTGATTGGAAAAAAGTTGCCCAGCTGCCCCATTTGGGCCATGGGAATTTGGGCTTCAATTTCCGCTGTCTTTATCCCGTCAGCCTTACCCAGAGTCGTGCCGACACCGACATACTGAGTCACTTCCACATTGACCTCTGATATGCGCGCGTCGAAGGGAAGCCGGATGCTGGTGCGTTCACGATCCAGTTTGGCGGCCGCCAATTGGGTTTTGTAAACGGATATCTGTTCTTTCTGAGCGGTAATCTGAGCCGGCAGTAATTTCAGAGAATTTCTGAGCTCCTGTACACGCTGCTCCTGAACCAGCAAGCTGCTGCTGGCCTCATCCAGGGTTGACTGCGAAGCGGTCCCGCGATCGACCAGGATTTGTGCCCGGTTAAATTCCTGATTCTTGATATCCAGCGCCCTGTCTTCGATGGTCAACGCCGAGCGGTTATTTTGTTCCGTAATGATCAGCTCTTTTAATTTGGCCTCCCCGGCGCGTCGGTTGGCTTCGGCCTGCTCGATAGCAAAGTCGTAGTCCTGGGTGGATATACGCGCAATCTCGCTTCCTTTTTGCAGAATGGCTCCGCGCTTGAAATCCGGATGAATATAGTCGATTTGGCCACTGACCTCGGCAACCGCATTCCAGACCCGGGCCGGTTTGACAACGCCAAACCCGATGATTTTCGGAACGAAATCTGTTGGTTCAACTTTTACCGTGCGAACATATTGCGTTTGTTCACTGACCTCGATCTGCTCGAGCGGCTGTTTGGCACTGACAATGTAATAAAGAAGCGCCGCTCCAACCAGGATTGGCGGCAATATAAGCAATTTCTTCATTCGACCCAGCCTGTTTTTATCGGCCTATTCACGCACAAATCCAGTCTAGCATGTTGTCGGCGATCTTGCTGCATCCTTGTGAGGACAAATTGTATCGCCTTTAGCCCGGCAAGTTTGGTGAAATAGACCTGGAAATTCAACATCGCAACGCCAACGGGTACCGGCCCTCCGGCGTTTGCCGAAGAGCCGGGAGTACCAACTTCGAAAGAAATCCTAGTAGAAGTACAGGCACTTGTAATACCGGTTCCACCAATATTTGCTTCCGGTGTGGCGGGCCTTTTTCTTCAGCCAGTAGCAACCGCCATAATAAGGATAGTAGTAGTGGAATTTGAAGTGGCGGAACCGCTTCTTGCCCCGATGATGGACGGGCATGATTTCAACGCTGTTGGCGCCGGACTGAACCGCATTCTGAATTTGACCGCCAATAGGCGCGGCGTTTGCTCCGGTGAGGCTGGCCATAGCCAGGGCCGAACCAAGTGCTGCTGCGATGATAAGTTTTCTAGACATTTGCTTTCTCCTGTTACTGAATTATCGAACATTTCTGTCCGGTTAACAGGAAGATGGGCCCGGGGAGCGACTTCTCACGTGATTGAGATCACACAATGTTGAAATCCGCCCGGGACCCGCAAACGAGGCTGTTTCCACGATGGATTAACTATTTTTGTGTGCATCCTGTGAATGGCATGTGAAAGCATATCGATTAGGGTTTGCACCGTCGGCGAATCCCATGACATTGAGCTTGGTCTGATGAGGATCTCTCCATCGTCTGCTCCTCGTTCAGATCATGTAACCCACGAAAGAAGATCTTCGGATGTTGATCGTCACGCCGAAGATCTTTTTCAATTCCTTGCAAGATAAGATAATTCAAAGAATTCCGGGTTGCCCCCCCCTGCTCCTCAGATCAACTCGCTCTTCAGATCAGAGGGTAATCTCCGAGGATCAACGGCTCGGAACTTCCAAATTAGCACGAGCTGCGTTTCCCGCTTAAAACGCAGCTCGCTTGCGTCCATGCAGCATTTCCAGCATTTAGACGCAATTCCTATTATTGGGCTTGATTGAAGGACTGTAAATACAGTGCGGGACATCAACTGGCACAACAAAGTTTGAAATAACCCGAAAGTTCTCGAAGCTAATTGAATGTCTATTCCAATTCAGCATGTTATCCAAAATCTAGAAATTCACAAAAATGCAACATAGCAAAATTTTCTAAATAACACGCTCGAATTCCGGCTTGGCGTCAGGATTTTGGCGACAGCCATCGCCAACTTCAATGGCTATCTCACACGGATATCTTACCTGCCATGAGCCTCTGCCCGTCTGAATTCCGGAAATGAGAGACGAGACATCGCGTGTTCTAGTAGCCGCGATAGGTCCGGCGTTTATAGAGGTTCGCCTTCTTCGATGCCGGTGCATACGCATAACCATCACGATTTTTATAGGTTATGTTTTCCCGGCAGATCCGTACCTTGTTGTATCGCAGATCAAGTGTCAGATGCACCCGTGCGGTCACCGGTTTTCGTCGGGAATAGGTGTCCGTGACGTAATCGAAATACACATCATAGGCATAAGACAGTTTGCGGTGTTTTTTGATTTTCAGACTATGCCCGACCAGATGCAGTTTGCCATGGTATGAAGCCGGGAAGCTCTGGGCTTTGTCATAAATCACCCGGTCAACAGGAACTTTTTTGTAACCGAGATAGGTGAGCTTGCGCCAATAGTACTTTTTAAGGTCGTATGGGGAGATGCGATGAGCATTCAGATAAATATCATGGATAAACCGATGGATTTTCTTATGCTTGGATGAATAGTATTTTTTGTGTTTGCGATGAGAGCTTCCATAGGACTCTATGTCTGCCCATTTGTCGGCCTCACCATATGACGGACCATATGTGCCATAGGAGTTATCCTTGTAGGCATGTTTACGCTTTCCGCCATACCCATAATCCTGTCGCGAAGGCTTACGGTAAACGCCATCGTAGTTTCGGTCATACTTGTTCGCGTATGAGCGCTGACTGTCATATTCCTCATAATCATAGGACAGTTCATTGTCGCCATAATCTTTGTAGGATCTGTAAGGTTTCGCGGACTTGCCGGGTTTATAGGTATCATAAGCATCGTATGAACGATCCAGCGAATCCGTCAGATCGGATTCATAAACTCTCTCGGGATGGTAACCATACGGCTTATAACCACTATGGCGTTTATTTCCGTACTTTCCGGAATAACCGGGTGGCGACGTGTAATGGTTGAAAGTGACGAGTTGTACGTTCCTTAGAACCACATCTCCTGTATGCCATGGTGCCGTCGAACGGAAAAAGTCGCCGGTCACGGCAATACGCGCACCGATCAAATCCGCAAATGAACGATTGTCAGTGGTGGGAATCAGTTGAATGCGGCGAACATCATGGAGTTTTCCGTAAGGTTTGTATCTGAATTTGACACAAGACGGATTGCGAATATCAATATGATAGTTGATCAGCCGCTGTCCCTGGCCATCCCGACTAACAATCTTACGCAGATCTCCTTCGACAAGGTCTCCATTCTTGAAGCAGGCAAGCGCCGGTTGAGAGAATACTATAAATGATGCCAAGACGGTCAGACGCGTTGAAAACTGCATGATTTCCCCCATCGAAATTGCGTTTCGCGTTATTTAAAATTAGAGAAATAAAAGCCTATGCAGCCGAATATGAACCGCAGATGAACAAACGGTTGGCTATTGTTCAGCTTTGATGAATTGTCGGGAATAGATGTCTTTCTCGCCGGCACGATGCTCAAACGCGGCGGCTGATTGTCCGCAGCCCTTTAGGTTCCGTAAACAGACGGCATCAGCTTATCGAGATTGATGGTAGGAATTTCCATCGGACTTTCTTCGGGAAGGGAGTAGGCCGCAAGACGTTCCTCAACCTGATCAAGAAGTTTCATAAGCTGGTCAGTTGGAATCGGAGAAGACGATCTGTTTCCCGTTCGCTCTTTCAGCGAGAGGGTTTGGCGGGCGGATTGGATCCGGGTCTGCAACAAACCCGATGCCGCCGCGAGTTCCCGCAAATCGGCTTCCAGTGCCGTATCGGATGCGGATTCCTGTTCAAGTTTAAGCTTCAGATTTCGCGTCGCAGTGACCAGTTGTTCCAGGAGCCCCTGAATACGTTCCGTAACTTCCGGATACAGAAAAATCTCGCCTTCGGAACAGCATGATATCAGGGGTCGATAGGCGGCTTTGAGCTGTTCAAAGGAGGCCAGCATTATCCGATGTTGCGGCGAATCTTGGGGATCGTCGAAGAATGCCGGAAACCGTTTCATGGACTTGTTGTGAGCCACATTTGACATATCTCCTGGTTAACGCAGAAATGTGGCTAGAATTGATCGACGGGGCGCAAAATCCGGAACCCTCAAGCAATTCCTTCAGCGATTTGAAAGGTATGCCAGGAGATCGGGAAGCAGGCTTGTACGGTTGCGGGAACGACGCCTGACAGAGAGCCATTGGCAGAAGGTCGGCAGAAGGTCCCTGGGTTTTGTCGGAGGCCGACAGACAGGCGCTTCAAAGTTGCAGGCCTCATATTGACGGTCCCCGCAATTATTTCGTAAGTTGCCACTTATCAGCGAAAAGTTGTATTATTCGGTCGCAAACCAGCGCTTCCAGGGCTGAAAGAACCTGCCTGCGCGGAATGTCCACCAAAGATCACAACATCCGTTGATGCCATAACCGGACCCGTGGGTCGTACCCGTGACGTCTTGATCTGGGTTCACAACACACGACCAGCATTGGAATTGAGGCAAATCAGCCCTTATGGAAAATTCAGTTTCCTTTCTTGAAAAGAAGAATGTTTTTGTACTGGCCATTTGCCAGGTGCTGTTCAACACTGGCCAGGGGCTCATCTTCGCGTCAGCACCCCTTGTGGGGCTGGCCATCGCACCGGATCAGTCGCTGGCAACGCTTCCCATTTCCGTCCTGCTTGTGGGTACGGTGATCGCCACTTTGCCTGCGCCCCTGCTTATGCGCCGAATTGGCCGAAAGGCCGGGTTTATAATCGGCTCCCTGATAGGGACAACAGGTGGCGGGCTGAGCATTCTTGGTGTCGCCTACAGCCATTTCGGATTATTTTGTCTCGGACTGTTCGGCATGGGACTGTTTGCCGGCTTCGCCCATAATTACCGCTATGCGGCCGCTGATACCGCCTCGCCGTCCTTTCGCAGTCGTGCCATATCCCTCGTTCTCGCCGGTGGTGTCCTGGCGGCCTTTTTCGGGCCTAACCTGGCCCGTTTCGGGCGGTTGCTCATTGAAGAAACGCAATTTCTGGGAACCTATAGTTTCCTGCTTGCCACCACACTCCTGTCAGCCCTGGTCGTGAGTTTCCTGAACATTCCCAACGTTTCCGAGGACACCGGTAAACCGGAATCCCAGCGCTCTATCTTCACAATCATTCGCCAACCTATCTTTGTCACGGCAACGCTTGTGGCCAGTCTTGGCTATGCGGTGATGGCCCTGCTGATGACCGCCGCCCCCATCGCCATGCATGGCGCCCATCATGACTTTTCAAACACTGCATTTGTGATCGAATGGCATATCTTCGCCATGTTCGCTCCCGGTTTTGTCACGGGTTCTCTCATCAAGCGTTTCGGCGTGATCAATGTCATTAATTCAGGCCTGTTGCTCTTGCTCTGTGCCATCTTCATCGCCTTGACCGGTTTCGGCATGTTCGAATTCTGGACCTCCCTGTTCCTTCTCGGCATTGGCTGGAACTTCACATTTACAGGCGGTTCGACTTTGCTCACGGAAGCCTATCAACCCGCTGAACGCAATATCACACAAGGGGCCAACAATTTTTTCGTGTTCTCGCTCGTCGCTCTCTTCTCCCTGTCGTCCGGTGTCCTGATGCACTTTTTCGGCTGGCAGATCGTCAATATCGGCGCCATTCCTCTGGTTCTCCTGACTTTGGCCTCGACGTTTTGGCTCTCGCGACAACGAAGCCGCGGCCTTGTCGAATTTGCACAATAGGCGCCAAATTTTGCACGATAGACGACAAAAAGGGTTGCACGAATAATTGGGCCGCTAAAATTTGGGACGGGTCTACATGGCAAACGAGGCAGGACAAAATCGGAAGGCGCCTTCACCGGATCGTCAGATTATTGAAAGCCTGACACGACATGGTCTGCTTGAAAACCCTGACGCGGTGCAATTTGAACGTCTCACCGGTGGTATTTCTTCTGATATATGGAAAGTCAGCGTCCAAGACAGGACCTATTGTGTAAAAAGAGCCCTACCGCAATTGCGGGTCGAAGCTGAGTGGGCGGTATCGGTTGAACGCAACAGGTTTGAAGTCGCCTGGTGCCGGATCGCCAACGAAATTGTTCCGGGTTCAGCCCCTCGGATCCTCGCCCACGATGAAGAGGCTCTACTCTGTGCCATGTCTTATCTGGATCCGAAATTCCATAGGCTGTGGAAGAATGAACTTCGGGATGGGCGTACCGATCTGGATATGGCGGCCCAGGTGGGCACCCGGCTTGGGCAGATCCATAGTGCGTGTGCCGGCGATTCCCGGTTGGAGCTGCAGTTTCCCCGTTCAACAATTTTCAAGGACATACGATTATCTCCTTATCTGGAGGCGACGGCCGAGAAACACCAGGACCTGGTCGATCGCTTATTTTATCTGAGTGAAACCACGGCAAACACTATTCAGACCCTGATCCATGGCGACATTAGCCCGAAAAACATTCTCCTCGGGCCGGATGGACCCGTTTTTCTGGATGCAGAGTGTGCGTGCCTTGGAGATCCGGCATTCGATCTCGCTTTTTGCCTGAAACATTTTCTACTCAAATGCCTTTGGACCCCATCGGCAACAGATGGCTTTTTGGAGAGTTTTTCCAGCATGACCCAGGCCTATCTCCGTCAGGTCGACTGGGAGAAAAAGACAGACTTCGAGCAGCGCACGGCAGCACTGCTTCCAGGACTTTTTCTCGCAAGGGTCGATGGAAAGTCACCGGTCGAATATATCACCAGGGCAGAGGACCGGGACAAGGTGCGCCATTGTGCCCGGGCGCTGCTGTTTGAACCGACCGATAAACTCTCGGACATTGCCGCGGCCTGGCACCAGGAGATCAGCAAATGAATTCCCGAATAATCGATGTCAAAGGCCGGCGTGTGTGGGATTCCCGGGGACGCCCGACCTTAGAGACCG
>JANQOC010000274.1 GCA_028279265.1 Hyphomicrobiales bacterium | reverse complement strand
TTGCGGTTTGGCATCCGCCTGCCGCAGATAAAGCGGTGCAATCGCTTCATTACGCTGGGGCAGGAGATGGGCGCATTTCACTAGATCCAACGCGTCGGGATGCTGTCGGTTCAAATTTTCCTGCACGAAAGTGTTGTTTATGTCTGCCGCGATAGCTGCCGCCGCCGATCCGGTTAGAAGAATGGGTTCGTCAGGAAAGCGCGACCGGATGTCGTCCTTGGTCCCTATGTTTGGAGGTAATAATTCCTGACCTTTGCTATCATACAATGCAAAATAAATCTGGTCTCTTCGTGCATCCACCATGACACCGATATGAGGTTCTGGACTGAAGTCCGGAGCATTCAACACACCAAACGCGAACAACTGCAGGCTGGAACAGGTTGTAACAGGCACGGATTGCCCGAGCACAATGGCTTTGGCAGCGGCGATGCCCACACGCATTCCCGTGAATGTTCCCGGGCCGTTGGTAACGATGATCCGGTTCAAATCAGAATAGCCCAGATCCGCGCGGGTCAGAACGCGTTCGATCATCGGCACCAGGCTCTCCGCGTGGCCGCGTGTTCGCTCTTCAAATTCGTTGAAGAATATTTCTTCACCATTGACCGTGGTTGCGAGCGCGACGGAGCACGCCCCAAATGTTGTATCAAATGCGAGAATATTCATATCAACAAGTTAGGGATTTGTTTTGCACAATCCCTGATAAAAGGAGCGCAAGAATTACAGAATTTGAATGTGAACGAGGCTGGATTAAACCGGCCGCACTTCCTGAACATCGGGAATAAAGTGCTTCAGGAGGTTCTCAATACCATGGCGCAATGTCGCTGTGGAACTCGGGCATCCGGCACAGGCTCCCCGCATTTCGAGAAATACGACACCTTCTTTGTAGCCATGGAAAGTAATATCCCCGCCGTCCTGAGCAACAGCCGGACGCACGCGGGTTTCCAGTAATTCCTTGATGGTATCCACGGTTGCTTCGTCCTCGGGATTGAAAAATTCATTATTCCCTGGCGCGCCCTCGGACGATTCGCCTTCGACTACCGGCAAACCGGACATATAGTGTTCCATGATGGCGCCGAGAATCGCTGGTTTCAGATGCTGCCACTCGACCTCGCCTTTGGTGACCGAAATAAACTCACCTCCGAGAAAAACACCCTCAACCCCCTGAATTTCAAACAGATTTTGAGCCAAAGGGGACTTTGATGCCGATTCCTTGGTGCGAAAATCAAGGGTTCCCTCATCAAGCACGGTTTGACCAGGAATGAATTTCAGAGTTGCCGGATTCGGTGTGGCTTCGGTTTGAATAAACATGTCGTCTTCCCTCGGTGCGATATCCCGGAATTATCTAGGGCTAGATTAGAACCATTCTATACTACATATGGGTTGGGCATACAAATTTTCCAGCCGTAACGGCAGGCAAAACCGAGGAAAATTTGGGTATCTCTAGGCCAGCGCTTCGATTTCTTCCAATGTCAGCGATCCGGGCACGAGATAGATGGGTATGGGGAATGTACCGGCACGGCTCCCCGTTGCCAGAGAGGAAACAAGGGGACCGGGGCCCTTTTTGTCCGCCGAGGCGGCGAGAACGAGGATTGCGACATCTTCATCCCGCTCAATATATTTGGTGATTTCCTCTGATTTTACACCTTCGCGGATCACGGTTTCCGTTCGCAGCCCTTTGAATCCCATGACGGTCAGCTTTTCGCGAAATTCCTGCAGAATTTCCTGTGCCCGTTTGTGCTGGTTATCGGTTTTCATCTCCTGAACCCCAAGCCATTGTTGAAAAGCAGCGGGTTCGATCACCAGGAAGAGAACGATAGTGCCACCGGTGCGCTGCGCAACCCGACCGGCAAATGCGAGGGCAACCTCACATTCAGGCGTGTTGTCAATGATCACCATGAATTTCCGCCGGTGACCTTTTTCAAAAGATTTTCTTAAAGAGACATGGGCCATGAATCACTTAATCTTCGGAAATAATTGATCCTGAAAAGATTACATAGTTTTATCAAAACAATAGCAACAGCAAATTCTCAGTTTAAAAGTATTATTCAGTTATCCGACAAATCCGACAATTCTTTTTACGTCATCAAGAATGGGATTAGCAATATCTTTTGCGCGCTCCGCACCGGCATTCAAGATCTGGTCGAGGTGGGCCGGATCTGAACCGAGTTTTCTAATTTCGGTCGTGATCGGTTCGAGCTTCGAGACCGTCAGATCGACGAGTTCCCCCTTGAAGGCTGAGAACTGACTACCGCCAAAGTCTTTCAGGACATCCTCCTTGCTGCTGTTCTTGAGCGCCGCGAAAATACCAATAAGATTATCGGCTTCCGGCCGTTCCTTCAAACCGGCAACTTCGCTGGGCAGGGGTTCGGGATCGGTTTTGGCTTTCCTGACCTTTTTGGCAATAAGTTCGGCATCATCAGTCAGGTTGATCCGCGTCATGTCGGATGTTTCCGACTTGCTCATTTTCTTTTTGCCATCTCTCAGGGACATCACGCGTGTCGCCGGGCCCGTGATGAGCGGTTCCGGAAGCGGGAAGAATCCGTTTTCGTATCCTGCTGCTTTTATCGAATTCTCATAGTCCGTGTTGAACTTCTGGGCGATATCCCGTGACAATTCCAAATGTTGCTTTTGATCGTCACCAACGGGAACATGTGTTGCGCGATAGGCCAGGATATCGGCGGCCATCAAATTGGGATAGGCAAACAATCCGACGGATGCATTTTCCCGATGCTTGCCGGCTTTTTCCTTGAATTGCGTCATGCGGTTGAGCCAGCCCATACGCGCCACACAGTTGAAAATCCAGGCCAGTTCCGCATGAGCCGAAACCTGGCTCTGATTGAAAATTATATTTTTCTCTGGATCGATTCCCGACGCAATAAATGCTGCAGCGACTTCGCGCGTATTGGTCCGCAGCTCATCCGGGTCCTGCCAAACCGTGATGGCATGCAGGTCAACGATACAATAAATGCACTTATAATCGTTCTGAAGTGCAACGAATTTTGTAATCGCTCCCAGATAGTTTCCGAGATGCAGGTTGCCGGTCGGTTGGACACCGGAAAATACACTTTCTTCGAACATGGAATCTTCCTCAATAATCTCGACCGCGGTTATGTACCGAGATTCAAATCTTCGCAAGCGATTAGTGAAACCGATCGGAGGCCGGCTATCGACGCAGCAAGCGGGATGCAAGGCCTATGAAATCAAGGACTTTGGTCACTTGAGCGGCAACTATAAAAGCAAGAAAACCGCCAAATATTATCGCAGCCAGGGCAAGGGCTCTGATCCAGATTGTTTGACCAGATTGGAAATAGGGGTCCAGGAACCATTCAAGTCCAAGCAGGACAATGATCATGAAAGATACGGAAGCGAGCAAGGGAACAAAAAATGCCTTGGTTCTGGAGTCCAGGACAAACAAATTCCGGTTTGTCAGGGTCTTCCACAAGAGAAGCGCGTTCACCCAGCCCGCAACAGATGTCGCAATGGCGATACCGACATGGCCGATCCAAAAGAACAGGGAAAACGACAAGACGACATTTACAACCATGCTGATACCGGCAAAATACATGGGCGTTCGCGTATCTTCATTGGCAAAAAAACCTGGTGAAAACACTTTGATCAGAACAAATGCGGGCAGACCCAGAGCGAACGCCGCGAGCGCCAGTGCCGTCGCCCGGGTATCCTCGGCACTGAATGCCCCTCGTTCGAACAACACGGATATTATCTCATGGGGAATAATGAACAGCGCCAG
>JANQOC010000230.1 GCA_028279265.1 Hyphomicrobiales bacterium | reverse complement strand
TTGGAATGCAAAATGAACTACACTCACTGGACTAAAATTTGTGCACTGGCACTGACTATTTTCATTCTGTCCCCTTTCGGCGGCATCAGTGCAGACGACAAAAGTGCTGCTGAGGTTTCTTGCAAATCCAAACTTGTCGCTGTTGGCCGCCCTAATCAAATCGAAACTATTGCCAATTTGAACGCGGTGGGTGCGTGGATCAGCCGCGCTCGTGAGCATGGCGCTTCATATGCCGAATGGCGTTATGCTGAAAAAGCCCAGGTGAGCTGCGAAAAGAAAGGAAAATCCGGATTTTTCCTCTGTCGCGCTAGCGGCAAACCCTGTCCTGCCAAACCTTCACAAAGTCCGAGCTAGATCCGATCGAAGCTGAAGGCCCAGCCGGACTAGGTCCGACACATTAACAAGCCTGCTTCCGGTTAACGCCCTTCGCAAGTGTTTGCCGCAATGGAATTCAGCTGATCACGATCCGACATAATTATGTGTCGGCACTCAATTCCCCGCTCCTCCCTTGCCTCCCCCTGAACACTCCTACAATGTTCGAGATGAATTTCTTTTTGTCTTGGTGATGCGACTTGTTATCAACATGCGATATTGCTAAGAAAAGCCAAATAAATCCTAGGGGACTCCATACATGACCGAGTTTACAACCTACAAATCTACTGGCGCGCGTTCTCATGGAGGAACACGAAACCAGAATTCTGATGTCAAAGTCATTGATATTCATGCCCACGTTCATGTCGAAGAAGCCGAAGCCATCGCCGGACCGCACGTGGATATGTCAGAGCAATCCTTTGTCAAATTCTCGACCCCCGAGTCCAATGCCGTCGGTATGAAGCAGAACGAAGACCGAATACCCTACATGGTGGGAACGGAACATCGGTTCAATGAAATGGACAAGATGGGTGTCGATATACAGGTTATTCATCCGGTACCGTTGCAGTGCTTTTATTGGGTTCCGCCTGAAGTCGGGAGGGATGCAAATCGTGCGGTAAACGAAGGTATTGCCAAGGAAGTCAGTGCCAATCCGGAAAGACTGATGGGTTTCGGCACGATCCCAATGCAGGACGTGAAACTGGCCATCGCAGAACTGGAACATTGCGTCAATCAACTTGGCTTCAAGGGCGTTCAGCTTTTGACAAGCGTCAACGGAGACGAAATTGCGGATCCCCGGTTTGACCCTCTCTGGGCACGAATCCAGGAACTGGATGCGGCTGTATTTCTCCATCCCAACGGGTTTTCGGACGGCCAGAGATTTTCCAACCACTATTTCATCAATGTCATCGGTAATCCCCTGGATACAACCGTTGCCGTCCACTATCTGATCTTTAACGGCGTGATGGAACGCTTTCCGAACCTGCGGATCTTACTGCCTCACGGTGGCGGTTACCTTGCTGCCTATTCCGGCCGCATCGATCACGCCTGGGCGGCCCGTCCCGATTGTCGCGGTTCCATCAGCGAGTTACCAACCCATTATCTGAAGAAATTCATGGTGGATACGGTCGTGTTTACACCCCATCAGCTGAAATCCCTGGTTGATTTGTTCGGTGCGGACAAGGTCATGCTCGGAACCGACTATCCCTACGATATGGCGGAATATGATCCAGTGGAACATGTGCTGGAAACGGAAGGTTTATCCGCCCCAGAGCAGAACGCCATTATCGGTGGGACCGCAAAAACGTTCCTGAAAATATAAAGTCTCAGACGGAACGCTGCGGTCACGTCGCTATTTGTCAGAAGATTCGGGAAGTATGCCAGCCATGCTTTCCAAAACGGCATT
>JANQOC010000229.1 GCA_028279265.1 Hyphomicrobiales bacterium | reverse complement strand
GCCTGGGAGGGCAGCGTTTCCTTCGGCACCCGGGATTTTTCCATCCAGCTCACGGTGATCGACATCATCGGCGGCACAATAGCCATCGTCAGGACAGCGGACAGGGAAAGTCCACCGAGCACAACGGATCCAAGACCACGATAGAGCTCGGCACCGGCCCCGGGGAAAACCACAAGGGGCAACATGCCGAAGACGGAGGTCAGCGTCGACATGAAGATCGGCCGGATACGATTCTGGGTTGCCCGTTCAATGGCCGCATCCGCGTCCATACCGTCGACACGAATATGGTGGAGGGTTTGATGCACCAGCAGTATGGAGTTGTTGACGACGATGCCGATAAGGATGACAAAGCCGAGCATGGTCAGCATATCCAGGGCCTGAACCGTGTACATGTTCAGGACGACAAGTCCCAGCAATCCGCCAGCGGCGGCAATGGGCACCGAGAGCATAACGATCAGCGGATATACAAAACTTTCAAACAGCACCGCCATGATAAGATAAACAATCACAACCGCCAGCAGGAGATCGAGAATCATAACGCTCCACGTTTCCGCCAGTTTATCGGCGGCACCCGAAATGCGGATCGACACGCCATCGGGCAGTCCCTGCGCCTTCAAGGGCTCGATAACCTGAGTGCTGATAATTTCAATGGCCTCTTCAAGGGGCATCGATTTTTCCGGCGAGACCTGCATGGTTACGGTACGCACGCGATCCCGGCGTCGGATTTCGCTGGGGCCGTTTGTCACCAGGACATCGCTGACACTCTGAACAGGAATGATGCGGCCGTCATTGGTGACAATGGGCAACATGGAAATCGACTGAGTCGCCTCGTTCTCGGTCTTCGGGCCCATCAGGGTCAGATCGATACGCCGGCCGTCCACGGAGATCTCCGCCACCCGCAGCCCGTCATTGAACGCATCGATGGACTGGCCAAGTTGCCTTGCCGACAAGCCGTTATCATTGAGACGAACGCGATCGGGGAGGACACGAACCTCGGGTTCACCCAGAGACAGGGAAGGCCGCGGACGCGTCCGGTGCCCCTGACCAGGCGGCAGTGTTCCGTTGAGACGGAAAAAGGCCTGGCGGCCAACGTTGAAAATGGTTTCCAGGTCAGGACCGCTGATATCCACCTCGATGGCGCGGCCCGAACCGATGGATCGTCCAAAAAGCGAGGGCTGAAACAGAAAGGCGAATACGCCGGGCTCCTGGCGCGCCGGACCCTGTAGCAAAGGAATTAGCTCCTCGGCCTTGCTATCGTCCACATGCGCGGCCCCCATGAAGGCGCGGCCCCTGAGCGCGACAAAAAAGAAGCGCTTGATTTTCCGGTCTTCTGAGTTTTCCTCTCCCGGCGGCGCTTCAATCTGCCAGTACTGGCGGGTTGCATCCCCGACCTTGAGGCCGATGGATTCCATGGTGTCGAGATTGTAGCCCTCAGGCGGCTGCACAAAGCCGATCACGAAATTGCGGTTGCCGATGGGCAGATAGTCGAGTTTCGGCAGATAGAAATAGGTAAACGTCGCCGCGCCGGTCGTTATTACAGCCACCGTCAGCAGGGCCAGGGTCTTGCTTCGGACTACCAGACGGGCAAAGCCCTGCCAGAAACCGGTAAAAGCGGCACCGAAATGATCGATGACCGGAATGCGTATACGCGACTCCGCTCGGTCGATCTTGCCTCCCAAGAGGCGGTTGGAAAGTGCCGGAATGAGCGTCACGGAAACGAGAAGGGAGAGGAGCACCGCAACGGATATCGC
>JANQOC010000202.1 GCA_028279265.1 Hyphomicrobiales bacterium | reverse complement strand
GCGCCGACAAAAGCGGCAATGGCGATGGGAACGAGTCCGCTGCCGGCCAATAGGATGGTTAGCGCAAATATGGATACGGCGGTTCTCGAATGGTGGGGTTTCGGCAATTCCGCTGCCGACCATTCCATAAGGAAATAATCATTGTGCCGACGCAGTTGACGAATGTTATCCCGCGAACCGAGCAACAGCAGCACGTCTCCTGCCAGCAATTCGATTTGCCTCAGGGGACGACGCAGCATGCGCCGCTGGCGCTGTACCCCGATAATCTGATAATTTAGATCGGCATTGACATTGCGTTGCCGGATAGTTCGCCCATGAAGTGTGGAATTCGGTGAGACCGCTGCTTCGACTATGATGGCGTCCTCACCTCGGCCCTTAATCGATTGCGGGTCCGAACCGTCATCGACCGTGGTTTCGCTTTTCTTTGTTTTTAATGCAGCCAGAATATCGGTCAGGATCTGACGTGTCGCGGCGAGGCTCACCAGATCGCCTTCTTTCATCTCAACATCATCGAAGGGACGGTGAATAGTCTGGTTTCCCCTGAGGATCATCCGGACCGTGACGTTTTTGAGCCCCGGAAAAAGGCCGGCTACGGATTTCATTCCAATCCAGGGATGATCCGGGGTAATCCTGATCTCTGAAATGAATTGTCTTCCTGAGGACGATCCCGCGACTGCGGTCTGACTTTCGACTTTTCTGAGCAATAGAGGCAAAACAAAGAGAACGTAAAGAGCTCCGAGACTGGCCAGAAAAAGACCCGGGACTGCAAAATCAAAAAAACCGATTTTTGCAACGCCACTTTGTTCGGCAAGTCCCACTGCAATCAGGTTTGCAGAGGACCCGATCAAGGTCGTCATGCCGCCGAGGATACAGATAAAGCTGAGGGGCATGAGGGTACGTCCGGGGGCGTATCCAATATTTGCGGCAATGGCGCTGACAATAGGGATGAAAATAATGACAACCGGTGTGTTGTTCAGAAAGGCGCTGGTTATTCCCGCCGTCAGAAGCGTGGCGATAAATGCGAGGAGGGGACCGTCACGGCCAAGACGGGCGAGCATGCGCGAGGGAGCGTCAACAGCACCGGTCTGGAAAAGGCCCTGTCCGATAACGAGAAGGGAGAAAATCGCGAATATAACCGGGTTTGCAAAACCGCGCAGTAACACGGTCGCATCCAGCAGATTGTTGCCGCCGGCGTCCCGGAACGGAAAGAAGTGAAAAAATACCAGAAAAAAAGCAACCGTCCCGGCGGCGGTAACTTCAATGGGAATCCGGTCGTATGCGAACAGGACAATAGCCCCGAAGATGGCCAGAAATGTCACCCACATATGACCATTCATATCTGCGAGAAAGGAAAAAAGATTAATCATTGAAATGTCTTAGTTGACCTGCGATCCGTCACTTTGGCCGTTCGCGGGTTCGAGTTCAAGCACTTTAAAGCCGTTCTCCGCCAATGATTTCATGACCGCCTGGGCGTGCTTGGCATCCTTGATTTCAATGGTCAAATCGATGTTTGCGCTTTTGGCCGGAATATCCTGCAGCAGCCGATCATGGGTTACTTCCAGTATATTGGCGCCACAGCGGCCAAGTTCCGTTGCAATCCTGCCCAGGGTTCCCGGTTGGTCCTCGGTCTCCAGACGCAGCGTAATAATCTTATTCTTCCGTTCCAGTTCTCGGATTAAGATGGATGACAGCATGCGCGGATCAATATTGCCACCGCTGAGAATGAGGCCTGTTTTCTTATTCCGGAAGAGTTCGGGATTCTCCAGGACCGCGGCCAGAACCACCGCCCCGGCCCCTTCTGCAACTGTTTTTTGCAGGGTCAGAAATGTGGCTACAGCTTTCTCAATTTCATTTTCCGAGACAACAAATATGTCGGTGCTGAGGGCCTCGGCGACGGGGCGTGTGAGGGTGCCGATATTCTTGACCGCAATACCTTCGGCAATGGTTTGGCCCGATTGTGCCTGGACCGGTTTGTTCAGGGCCAGGGACATGGATGGATATTGGGAGCATTCAACGCCGTAAATCTCGATTTCCGGGTTCAGTTTTCTGGCGGCAATTGCAATGCCTGAAAACAAACCACCACCGCCAATGGGAATAACAAGAGTCTCCAGGTTCGGAACGTCTTCCATAATTTCCAGCGCAATCGTACCCTGTCCGGCAATGATCTGGGGATCGTCGTAAGGGTGAATGAGCGTGAGCTTTTCATCCCGAACGATCTGGCTGACCGCATCCTGAGCTTCCTGCAGATTTTTTCCATGTATCAATACCCGGGCACCCCAGGCCTCGGTATTGGCGACTTTAACGAACGGCGTACCCTCGGGCATGACGATTGTTGCCGCGAGCCCGAGACGCGAGGCATGGCAGGCGACGGCCTGGGCGTGGTTTCCTGCCGACATGGCGATCACGCCCCGTGACTTTTGATCATCCCGCAGGGTCAACAGCTTGTTCAGCGCCCCGCGTTCTTTGAAAGACCCTGTCACCTGAAGGTTCTCATATTTTACGAAAATCTCCGCACCGGTGAGGCGGGACAGCAGGGGTGAACTTGTAAACGGAGTCTTGAGAATGGCACCGTCCACACGCTCTGCAGCAGCGACGATATCCTTGAATTCAACGGCGAAGGGGGCTTTGTTCATGACCGCTCACCGGGCCCGCTAATTCTGGTCTCGGAGCTTCTGGGCAATTTCCAGGGCCAGATAAGTAATGATTCCATCAGCACCGGCGCGCTTAAAAGCGGCTAGGGACTCCCAGACAGCCCGCTCCCGATCGAGCCAGCCATTCTCCGCAGCTGCCATCAGCATCGCATACTCCCCGGAGACCTGGTAGGCGAAAGTGGGGACGGAAAATGTCTGTTTCACGTTGGTAATGATATCGAGATAAGGCATACCGGGTTTGACCATAACCATGTCCGCGCCCTCTGCCAGGTCAAGTTCAACTTCCCGCAAGGCTTCCTGGGCGTTGAAGGGGTTCATCTGATAAGTCTGCTTGTCGCCGGAAAGCGTTGTGGAAGAACCGACGGCATCCCGGAACGGACCATAGAAACACGATGCGTATTTGGCTGCGTAGGACATGATGATCGTGTTTGTATGACCATGATCTTCAAGAGCCTGGCGAATTGCGCCAATGCGGCCGTCCATCATATCGGACGGTGCTATGATATCGCAGCCCGCTTC
>JANQOC010000155.1 GCA_028279265.1 Hyphomicrobiales bacterium | reverse complement strand
AAATTCTGAAAGTCCACGTAAGAAAAGTGCCTCTGGCTCCGGATATCGATCTCAAAGTCATCGCCCGGGGTACGCCCGGATTTTCCGGCGCCGACCTCGCAAACCTGGTCAACGAAGCAGCACTGCTGGCCGCTCGCCGATCGAAGCGCCTGGTAACGCAGCAGGAGTTTGAGGACGCCAAAGACAAAGTTCTCATGGGTGCGGAACGCCGCTCCATGGTGATGAGTGACGAAGAGAAGGCTTTGACCGCATATCATGAAGGGGGACACGCCCTGGTTGCCCTGCATCGGCCTGCCTCCGACCCGGTTCACAAAGCGACGATTATCCCTCGCGGACGTGCCCTTGGCATGGTCATGCGTTTGCCGGAAAGGGATCAGGTATCCGTGACCCGAGAAAAACTCATGGCCGACCTCGCCGTCGCCATGGGTGGACGAATTGCCGAAGAAGTGATTTTTGGCGACGACAAGGTGACTTCCGGGGCTTCCCAGGACATCAAAATGGCGACACAGATCGCCAAGGCCATGGTGACCCAGTTTGGAATGTCGGAAAAACTCGGGCCTCTGGCCTATGCCGACAACGAGGAGGAGGTTTTCCTTGGCCATTCCGTGACCCGGACGCAGAATCTGTCCGATGAAACGCAAAAGCTGGTGGATGAAGAGGTGCACCGCCTTGTCGATGAGGGTTATGAAACCGCGAACAAGATCATCAACGACCACCTGGACCAGTTGCATATCATTGCCAAAGGTCTGCTTGAGTATGAAACCCTCTCCGGTGACGAAATCAAGGATCTGATAAACGGCAAACCGCCGATCCGCGATGTTGACGAGTCGGAATCTTCCGATGGCGGTACCGCTTCTGCGGTTCCGACAACCGGCAAAGGCAAGCGCGGGGATGAAGGCGAACCTGATCCTGGCATGGAACCGCAGCCGCAGTCTTAATTCAGTCGGGCACGAATGAGTATCGTGCCGGTTTTGAAATTGCCTGCGTAGATTGATTGTGCTCTCGACAGGATGGCGTCTGAAACCCACCGGTCTCGGAGAGACTGCGGGCCGTCGGCCTCGGTCATGTGATCACAAAGATTGAAACTTCCCATGTACTATTTGAGACCCCTGGGTTTCCTCTACGGTGAAACCGCCCGCGAAGCAGTGGCAGCAGATAGGGCGGCCTGGATTGCCCGCGGTCCTGTGGCCTTCTTACAGGTCGAGCAATACGAACGCAGTGATGCCGGCATAAGCCGTAACGTCTACACCTACAGGGAAATCCGGGAGACCGGCGATACGCACATCAGATCCGGCCTCGACCGGATCTGTGCCCCCCGGCATAATTCAGGCGGTCTCGACTTTGATCGCCTCCGTATCATGGGAATCCTCAATGTTACTCCGGACAGTTTTTCGGATGGCGGCGACTTTGCCGAAACGGAACGCGCTATCGCCCACGGAAAGAGTATGAAAGTAGCCGGCGCCGACATTATCGACATTGGTGGTGAATCGACCCGACCAGGGGCTGCCCCGGTTTCTGCGGAAGAGGAAATCGCACGGGTCGACCCGGTTATCTGTTCGCTCCTGGAAGAGGGGGTTCCCCTGTCTTTGGATACGCGCAACGCCGAAGTCATGCGTGTCGGTCTGAAACGCGGTGTCGTCATGATCAATGATGTCTCGGCGCTCACCCATGATCCCGAAGCCATCGCAACTGTTGGCAAGAGCTCAGCAACTGTCGTTCTCATGCATTCTCTCGGCGATCCGCAGACAATGCAGGACGATCCCACCTATGAGGATGTTCTCCTGGATGTTTATGATGCCCTCGATCAGCGCATAGAAACCTGTTTGGCCCACGGTATTTCCCGGGAGCGCATTATTGCGGATCCCGGTATCGGATTCGGCAAGACCGTCGGTCACAATTTGAGACTGCTTGAGGGGCTAAGCTTGTTGCATGGATTGGGTGTGCCCCTGATGCTCGGAGTCTCCCGAAAAAGCTTTATCGGCAAGCTGAACAATGAGGAGAATCCCCGGAACCGATTAGCCGGTTCCCTGGCGGCACTCATCGTTGGTGCACAACAGGGCGTGCAGGTTTTTCGTGTTCATGATGTGCGGGAATCCCGACAGGCACTCAATACATGGAGTTCAAGTGTTGACGGTCTAAATTGAGTTTTCAACAAAGACTGTGCATACCTGATCAGGCGATTGATCTGGGCCAGTATTACTTGTTAGATTTGCTTATATATCGTGATCAGTTTTTGATATTTCCGTTCTGAGAATTGATCCAATTAAAGTATAGTTTGCAAAATTCTAACAAGTTGCGTCAACGCAGGCAGTGCAGAATTTGGCGGGAATCGCCAAGTTCACTTGGGTAAATGGGGAGTCAGATGTCGCGCAAATATTTCGGCACCGACGGAATTCGTGGTCTTGCAAATTCGGGCAATATGACGTCCGAGGTTGCTCTGCGCGTCGGCATGGCGGCAGGAAAGCTTTTCATGAACGGCGAACAGCGTCGGCACCGTGTCGTAATCGGCAAGGATACGCGGCTCTCCGGGTACATGATTGAATCAGCGCTTGTATCGGGTTTCACGGCCGTGGGCATGGATGTGTTTCAGCTTGGGCCGATGCCGACCCCGGCAGTCGCCATGCTCACCCGGTCCTTGCGCGCCGATCTTGGTGTTATGATTTCCGCATCCCACAATGCTTACAATGATAATGGGATCAAACTTTTCGGCCCCAACGGATACAAGCTTTCTGACGAGGCCGAAGCCCGCATTGAACAATTGATGGAAAGCCAGACCTCCGCTCTGCTCGCTGAACCGCCGCAGATCGGCCGGGCAACGCGTATTGAGAGCACACACGCCCGCTACATTGAATTCGCAAAACGCACGCTGCCGCGCAATCTGAAATTCGACGGATTGCGGATTGTCATCGACTGCGCCAACGGTGCCGGCTACAAGGTCGCGCCCCTGGCGCTGTGGGAACTGGGAGCCGAGGTTATCTCCATCGGTGTTGATCCCAACGGGGTTAATATCAATACGGAGTGCGGTTCGACATCACCGGAGTTCGTCAGCGAAAAAGTCCGGGAAGTTCGCGCCGATATCGGCATTGCCCTGGATGGCGATGCGGACAGGGTCATCATCGTCGATGAAAACGGCAGCGTAATTGACGGCGATCAATTGATGGCGGTGATCGCAGATTTCTGGCAGAGCCGGGGTCGTCTCGCATCCAATGGTATCGTGGCGACGGTGATGTCCAATCTTGGGCTCGAACGCTATCTGAATGACAAAGGGCTGGTTCTTGCCCGAACCCCCGTAGGCGACCGTTACGTTGTCGAGCATATGCGCAAGCACGGTTTCAATGTCGGGGGAGAACAGTCCGGTCACGTTATTCTCTCGGATTTCACAACCACCGGTGACGGCCTGATCACCGCCCTACAGATAATTGCCGTTGTTATCGCCAGCGGAAAGCGCGTGAGCGAGGTTTGCAATCGCTTCGAACCGCTGCCGCAGATCCTTGAGAACGTCCGTTTTGGCACCGGCTTTTCCGTTGAGCGCCAGGAAATTCGCGATGCGATCGATGTCGGTCGACGTGGGTTGGGAACCACCGGCCGCCTGGTCATCCGGCCTTCCGGCACCGAACCGGTTATCCGGGTCATGGCCGAAGGTGACGATGCCAGCCTCGTGTCTGATGTGGTTGGCGAAATCGTTCACGTCATGAAATCCGTCGCTGCCTGAGTAATGCTCAATTCATCATTTCTAGAATTAAAGTAAAATTGAATTTATACATAAAATATACTTCATTTTTATAATTGTAATAATATAAAACAAATAAAAAATATTTTACATTAAGTATACGTTAAGTATAAAATGTAATTCTTCCCTTGTTCGATTGAATGATTATGGATCGCGCCATTCGCGGTTCAAAATTCTTGAGCCAAGGGGACAAAATGCGCTGCACTTATCTATCCATATTTACATTCATGCTTCTGATCTTTCAGGGAACGTCAGAGATCTTGGCTGCGGACCTCGACAGAGGATATGCTCCAGGAGGTTCCGAATGGTTTTCTCAGGGACAGAAGTTTGCAGCACCCTACGCTGCCGCCCCGCAAATCTACATTCGCGGTGATCTCGGCCTCGGAATTGCCGGCGGATTTGGGCTGGTGGAAGATCACAGATATCCCATGACCGATGAAGAAATGGACCTCACACCGTCCTTGGGTGTCGGGTTGGGGCGCCAGTTCTCAAACCGATTGCGTGGCGACCTGACTTTGGATTGGCGCATGCCGACGGAGATTAAAGCCTCCCAATATGCCTGGGGTTTTAACGAGCGTCGGAAATTTGAAATCCAGACCCTGTTGGCTATGGCCAATCTTTATATTGATTTTCCCCGCAGGACGGCGCCGGGTTTCAAGGATGGTCAATTTACCACGGACTCCCGGTTTACTCCTTATGTGGGAATGGGCATTGGCGTCGCCTATCATCTCGCCGATTCAGGGAGCGCTGAAATCGCCGTCAACGATTTTAATCCCATCAAGGACAAGGGGCAGGCGCGATTTGCCTATGCCTTGATGGCCGGCTTCGACTGGCGGTTAAATTCACAGGCCAGTCTCGATCTCGGTTACCGTTTCGTCGATATGGGCAGCTTCAAATCCGGGGGATGGGACAACAATATGTGGACCTGGATGAGTACGATGGAAACGACGAACCTTCATTCCCATGAGGTCAGGATGGGGCTCAGATACAAGCTCCGCTAGAGTTTAATTATTTTTTACTTATTCTTAAAAACTTTTTTGGTGGCGGGTCCCAGGGCCCGCCACAATTTTTTTACAGCACTTGCATTGCACCTGCCGTTCTCTGATACCCGCTCAGTTTCTATAGTTGACTTAAACCGGGCAGGCTCGCAGGCGGAAACGATCATCTGAATATCGAACGCCTCTGGACAAAGCCAGGTTTTCAAGCAACAAGTTGGCGGTAAGGAACGGAACAACCGCCGCGGCGGTGTGAAAGTCAATAAGGGTGACGGCCATGAAATTTAGTTCGCAGGCGCTGAAAAAATTCATGCAGGATATTCTGATGGACGAAGGCATGTCGGCAACCCATGCAGAAACAGTCGCCAGGGTGATCGATTGGGCTAATTTAAGAGGCGCCGACAGCCATGGCATCATGCGCATCCCGCAATATCTGAATTTCATCGGCGATGGAGATCTTGATCCCAGGGCAGAACCTGAAATGGCTATCGATGCCCTGGCCCTGATCATGATCGAGGCACACAAATCAGCCGGTCAGGTGGCGCTGTCGATGGCCGTGGATGAAGTGGTTGACCGGGCCCGGCACTATGGCCTTTCCTGGGGACTCGTGCGTCAGACCACTCATACGGGACCCGTGGGGTATTACGCGCAACAGATCGCTAAAAACAATATGATCGGTATCGTAACGGCGGCAACCGTGCCTCTCATGGCCTACCAGGGTAGCCGGGTGGAAAATCTGGGTACCAACCCCCTGTCCATCGCGGTGCCTGCGGGTAATGACGAGACGGTTCTCTTCGATATGGCGACAAGCGTGGCCTCCAAGGGACGGATAACGCAGGCGGCGCTCAAAGATGAGGAAATTCCGGCAGGCTGGGCCCTGGATGAGACGGGAAAGCCGGCGACCCGGGGCAAAGATGCGCGTGTGCTGTTGCCCATGAGCGGTGCGAAAGGTGCCGGGCTGGCTCTCATGCTTGAATTCCTGAACAGCGTTCTTGCGGGCAATCCCATAATTTCACAGATGATAGAGCCCGGGGCAAACCGATTTCACAATCACAATGCGAGTTGCCTGGCCATCGACATTGAAAAGATCCGCGACGCCAGAAGTTTTAAGTTTGACGCCGACGCATTGATTCAGGCTATGGTCGACCAGCCAAAAGCGCTGGGCGCAGATGAAATCCGCATGCCGGGAACAAAGGGATCTCGGATCGAACAGGAGCGATTGCGCAACGGTGTGGCTATTGCCGATGGTCTCTGGCAGCAATTATTGTCCATTGCCGAACGGAAAAATTTGACACCGCCTGTCCCCCTGTCGGGTTAAACGGGAAGCGGCAAATCCAATGCATTGACTACAGGCCGTTTAGCCCGTCACTCTACGACCCCGATTGGCGTTCTATTTGGCGTTTTGCCGGTTCTGTTCGAGCCTTGCATCAACAAGGGCAACGGTTTCATCGACGCTGTCCAGTTGCATGCCGTGCTGCCCGGCCAGGGTTTTGACGAGGCAGTCAACCCGTTCGATGTTCGGCGCACCGGCAAACAGGGCACGCGCCGCCGAAGAGGGTTTTGCCAGCCCGTTGGCGGCATTGGCGTATTTTTCAAACGGGACCTGGTCGCTTGGGTCGGCGCCCAGCTTTCGGCAAAGTTCCGCAACCCAGTTGTAAATAGCTTCGGAAGTCGCGAGGTCCGAGTGAACCGCTTCCTTGATGGAACGTGCTTCGTCTTTCTGAACGCACCGGTAGTTGCCCGTTATCAGCATGCACCATTTGGCGAGGGGAACAAAAACAGAGTCATGGACTTTCAGTTTAACCGGTAGTTCGACCTGTTCCCCATCCACGTCGTAGCGAATGGATTCGATATCGGACTGGATCTGGCGCAGCATTGCCGTTGCCTCGTCTCCTTCGAAGCGGGCGGACTTGAAATTTGTGGGTAGGCTAACCTGCAAGACATTAACCGGTTCCTCCGGCGGGCGAAAGGCCTGCGGGTCGGGGCTGCAGAGCGTGATGGAGGCCGGATCGAAACTGTCCCAGACCGTCGGATCCGTGTAGCAGTGCTTGATCGTGGCTGAATCGAGCCCGGGCAGCCGGGCAAGAAAAGGAAGTGGCGGCATGTTCATGATCGACATGCAGGGTACTTTGGATTTGGCGACCCGGTCCAGCAGTTCGCGAACACCGGGAGACCTGTATTGGGGCTCCTGCATGGCCAGCGCAATCAGGTCAAAGTCCCCGGGATCGGTGTCGTCGGGGCCGCCGGCACTAACCTCGCCTGCCGTTTCGCGGGAGCGGATCTCAACAAGTCCTTCGCGTCCCTTGACCGGCATGCGTACAATAATTCCTTCGGAATTAATGAGCTCCGCCTCCTCCGGCAGGCAGATCAGTTTGACATTATGTCCTGCGAGCGAGAGTTTGATTGCGAGTAGCGAGCCATAGGAAGCACCCATGATGAGAATGTTGCGCGAATTTGCCATAATTTGTTCTGACCTGATTTAAGCGGTTACCATTGTACCAGTTGCCACAGTGTTTTATCAGTTGTGGTCAATGGTGTGAAGGACAACGCAGCAATTTCACTACCAAGCTTGATCACGGGCAACCTCTGTTAAAAGTTTCCCGGGAATCGCTGATTTGCGGGAGCTCCGCAGAAAGCTGCGCTTGATAAACAGCACATTGTTGAGGTGACCAACTCTATTCCATCAGTCCGTCCATCAGGGTATCGGGATCAATGGGGAGTTCCAGTTCCTGTCCGCGTTTTGCCGATAGATCCATTGCCATGGTCAGGACCAGATTTCGATGCCCTTCCGCAGCCGTCGCATGCGGGGTGTCCTTGTTGTTGTAAATGCGCTGGAACCAGGAATTGGTTTCTTCCCTGAGCGGACCCCAGAGTTCACCGCCATATGTGTCGCCGGGCGGGAAGCTGGTTAGAAAATCCACGTGCCGTCGCACATCGATTTCCAGTCCATCGGGATTGTAAGCCGGTCCCTGGGGCATTTCTGTCGCCAGGATAACATCCCTGTGGGTGTCTTCGATATCGATAACACCCTTGGTCCCGACGATACCGATTTCCAGCCCATAAACGGCGCCGGGCCATTCTTTCGGTAGGGCCCAGCAAATGTTCATGCTCCAGATCGTGCCGTCTTCCATGGTGAATACGCCGAAAGTCGCGTCTTTTGTGCCGAGTTCGTTCATGACCTTGTCCGTGGATCGGGCAAAAACCGAAACAGGTTTTGCCGCATCCCCCATGAGCCACAGGCACATATCAAGACTGTGAGTACCTGAAACCACCATCGGGGTCAGAAATCGCCGATCCTGGGTCAGGCGGACTTCACCGGTCGGGGCCATGCGGTTCATGAACGCCCGTGTGACTGCCGCCGTCAAATCACCGATCTGACCACTGACGATACGGTCCTTGACCACCAGGAAGCGCCTGCGAAAGCGTTGCGTATAGCCGACCACCGCATCAACGCCGGCTTTTTCAATGGCGTCCAGGACCATTTTCGATTCCCGGGCGTCCGTCGCCAGGGGTTTTTCGATTAACAGTTTGGCGCCACGCTCTGCGGCGGCAAGTGTGGGCTCCACATGATCCCAGGTCGATGTCGCGATGATAACGGCATCCACCTCGGGACGCTCGATGAGTTCATGAAAATTTGTCGTGAAATAGTCCGCCTGTAAATCATCGGCGAGCTGACGGCCGACACGTTCATTGATATCTGAAAGTCCGATCCAGCCAATTCCCGGAAAATCCTTGGCCAGAGTGGCTCGCATACGACCAACGACGCCACAGCCCACAACGGCCAAACCAAGCTCTTTCTTTTCTGACATAATTTCCTCTTTAAGTGTCTGATAGGCTTGTCATTCAGGACAGGACTAGCAATTGCCGATCGACGAACCAAACCCATTATAAGCATTCCTTAATGATCGTCACACATAATAGGCTGTCGGAAATTGAATTGCACTTTGCGTTGGAGTTTTAAATGGTCCGTGAACAAGGCGTTTCCCTGGAATGGTATCAAGACCAAATCCGTTTGATCAGTCCCGACTTTCAGGTTGTGCAGATGACCCGGGGATCCATACCCGGTCAGCCACAGTTCATAATCCTCCATTTGCAAACAGCCGGGGACCCGGGTGTTGCTGAAGCGCTGCTTGCCAAGTGGCGCGGCGACAATGCACTCCAGGTTGAGTTCGATATCGAGGCGGTCTCCGAGGAGGAGATGGACGTCGAGCCCGTTTACAACCCAAATGCCCTGAACTAGATCGGGCGAATTTCATTCCCTGTAGTTTTCGTCATCGTCTATCCCTTCGTGGGTCCGATTCCGGCTGGCAGAGGTCGGGATGAAATCCAAATTGCCTGCGGTTCCGTAGTTTAAAAACATGCTATCGCAAAGGAATGGCTATGGTCATTACACCGGTTTATGCAGGATTGTTGGCCCTGATATTCGTCTTTCTGAGTGTCCGGGTCATACAGCTCCGTCGGTCAGCCAGGATTGCCCTCGGCGATGCGGGCGACCGGCAATTGCTTCGACGTTGCCGGGTGCAGGCGAATTTCTCGGAGTATGTTCCGCTTGCCCTGTTGCTCATGGGACTTGCTGAATTGCAGAATTCTTCCCTGTATCTGCTGCATTTGATGGGTTTGTTGCTGCTTGTCGGGCGCCTCGTCCATAGCTATGGCGTGAGCCAGGAGCCGGAGCCAACCGTTTTCAGGGTCATTGGAATGGCCAGTACCTTTACCGCGCTAATTCTCGGAGCCGTGACCAATATCGGACTAAGTTTATACGGATTCATTTGAAGTCTTTTGTATCAGTCACGAGATTTTCTGAAAATCAGATATTGCGTGTCCCTGAAATCCCGCTGATCAATGAGCTCAAGTCCGGGAAATGCGTCGATAGCCGCATCGATTTGTTCTTCCAGTACGAGGACCGCGCTGTCGCTGATCCATCCCCCTTCCAATGCGGATGCGATGGCCTGGTTGCCGAGGTTTTGGCCATAAGGCGGGTCGCAGAATATCAAGTCGAACTGACCAAAGCGTCCGGACTCACCAAGCCGCGTTGCATTGCGGCGGAAGATTTTTGTGATGCCCGTGAGATTGAGTTTTTCGATATTCTGGCGCACAAGAGCGCGGGCGGCGGCACTGTCATCGACGAACAGGCAAAAACCCGCGCCGCGGGACAAGGCTTCTATTCCGAGTGCCCCGGTTCCGGAGAAGAGGTCCAGAACCCGGATGTCTTCGAATTCAAAATCCTCAACACCATGTTGTAAAATGTTGAACAGGGCCTCACGGTTGCGATCCGTGGTCGGCCGGATGGCATCGGATTTGGGCTGGTGAAGGTGCTGGCCCCGATATTTACCGGCAATCACTCTCATTTCGTTCGTGACTTTCGCGGTCCCAGGCGAGGGCGGGGCCGGGATTTCTTCCCTGAAGAAGGCGAGGCCGAAGACCGGTTGGCGCTAATGTCGAGGGTAAGCTCGCGGGATTTCTTCTTTCCCAACTGCTCGGAAAGTATCTTCGTGTGGACTTCCTCCACGTCTCCCGGTTTGAGGTCTCCGAGCTGAAACGGGCCGAAGGATATGCGGATCAACCGGTTCACCTGCAGACCGAGATAGGTCGCGATATTCTTGATCTCACGGTTGCGTCCTTCCCGGATTCCCATGGTCAGCCAGATATTCTGTCCCTGTTTTCGGTCGAGGGTCGCGGCGATACTGCCATAGTCGATGCCGTCAATCGTTATTCCTTTCTTCAGGTCGGCAAGCTGTTCCTTATCCACCGACCCTTTGGCCCGGACCCGGTAACGCCGGATCCATCCCGTTTCAGGAAGTTCCAGATAACGGGCAAGGGTGCCGTCATTGGTGAGCAGCAGCAATCCTTCCGTATTGATGTCGAGGCGGCCAACGGATATCACCCGCGGCAGGTTTGCTGGCAACGTTTCAAACAGCGTCGTTCGTCCTTCCGGATCGCTATTCGTCGCTATTGTGCCTTTCACCTTGTGGTAACGCCATAGACGCACAGGTTCGGCCCTGGGCAGCGGTGATCCGTCGACAACGATTTTGTCGGCCTCGGTTACATTCAGGGCAGGCGACAGGACAAGTTCCCCATTGACTTCAACCCGGTGCTGAAGGATCCATCGTTCGGCTTCGCGCCGGGAGCACAAACCGGAGCGGGCGATAACCTTCGCCAGGCGTGCGGCCGCTCCTGATGAATCCGGACGTGGTTTTGCTTGTTTCATGGAAGCCTTATGGCACACTTTGCAAGAATTGGATAAATCCGGTCTTAGCTTCTATAACAGACCTGAACATGGGATGCATTACCATCTCACCCGGATTGGAATCTACAACCGGATACCGCAATCCGTTAATATTTCGAGGAACATGCAATCGTGAACTATATGGACCAGGCATTGGAAGCGGCGCGAGCCGCCGCAGAACAGGGCGAAGTTCCCGTCGGTGCCCTGATCGTGTCTCCTGATCGGCAGGTGCTTGCGGTTTCCGGCAATCGTACCCTGGGCCTCAAGGATCCGACAGCGCATGCGGAAATGCTGGTGATTCGGGAAGCCTGTCAGAAGCTTGATAATGAGCGGCTGGTTGGATGCGACCTGTTTGTGACCCTTGAACCCTGTGCCATGTGCGCGGCGGCAATTTCCTTTGCGCGCCTGTCGCGCCTCTATTTCGGGGCCGAAGATCCCAAAGGCGGGGCCGTAGAAAACGGACCGCGGTTTTTCCAGTCGCCAACCTGCCATCACGCACCGGAAATTTACGGGCAAATCGGCGAAGAGGAATCAAAAACTTTGCTCAGGTCTTTTTTTGCTGCGCGCCGGCTTTGATGTGTTTCTCAAGTTTTCGCTTGAGCTCGTCTTTTACCGGAGCCGCTTCGGCAAGGATTTCCTTGATTTTGTAAAAGGCCAGAACCTGAATGTGATCCACGGGCGGACGTATGAGAATTTCAGGCTGCCGGGTTTTAAGTTTCTCGTTGACGATCGAGTTCTGCTGAATTTGAGATGCCGCAAAGAGTACATCCATGGGAGCGGGCTTCTTTCCTTTCTCGTCGCGAACCGGACCGCCGGTTACATCGACGGCGATGGTGACCTGCATCGCAGGGAACGAAAGATCAAACGGCAGGGGATTGGTCATGCCGCCGTCGATAAATGGCGTGCCTTCATACTCGACCGGCGTAAATATTGCCGGTAGAGCCATGGACGCGGCAACCGCCTTGTGAACGCTGCCGAAATCCAGGGCGACGGCTTTCTGGGCGTAAAAATCTGTCGCCACGAACTTCGCTGGAATCTTCAGTTCGGTAAAGTCCTTGGCAATCTGTTCCGGAAGAACCATCTCCAGGAGCCGCTCCGGATTCATCAGCGATGATCTGAGCGGTGTCAGGTTCCAGAGCTCCCGCAGCGTGTCCGGTTTTTGCAAAAAAAGCTTTTTCAGAATTTCCGTGCGCTTACTCAGGGCCTCCATGGCAAACTGGCGAATATCCCGGGCGCTAAGTCCCGAGGCGTAAGCCGCACCGAATATAGCGCCAATCGATGTTCCCAGGATTTGCCTGGGAACAACGCCCAACTCGTCCAGGACCTCGAGAATGAGGATATGGGAAATACCCCGTGCACCACCGCCGCCAAGGACCAGGCAAATTGACGGGTCGGAGGCGGTTAGCTTTGTTTTTCGGGACGGTGTTTTCAGCTCGGTTTTTGCCATCGGTTTTTTTTCGGTCAGTTTTCTCTTTCCAGCGCCCGCCAGCCAATATCATTTCGAAAACGTCCTTCGGGCCATTTGATCCTGGCCACCGCCTCATAGGCATTGTCGCGGGCCAAACGGACCGTTTCGGCACGTGCCGTGACATTCAGCACCCGCCCGCCTGTTGCAATGGTTTGGCTGTCCCGGCGCTCCGTTCCGGCGTGAAATATTTCGACACCGGGTACTTCTGCCGCTTCCGCAAGCCCCTCTATCACAGAACCTTTTTCATAGGCGCCCGGATAGCCTTGGGAGGCCAGGACCACGGTCAGGGCGGGATCATCATGCCACTGGAGTTCGATCTCGTGAAGACGGCCTTCCGCAGCCGCCAGCAGGGCCGTAAGGAGATCGGATTTAAGGCGCATCATCAAGACCTGACATTCCGGATCCCCGAACCGCACATTGTACTCGATGAGTTTCGGGCCGTCTTCGGTGATCATCAGACCGGCATAAAGGATCCCCTGAAATGGTATCACCTGTTCCCTGAGCGCGGTAATCGTTGGCTCTATTATGTCGTTCATTACAGTATTGCAGAGCGTTTCGGTC
>JANQOC010000152.1 GCA_028279265.1 Hyphomicrobiales bacterium | reverse complement strand
GTAACGGCGCAGGAACAGATGGTGTCGGGCGTGACCCAGCCTCCATCGATGCCAAGTTTTAGGATCAGTTTTTGAACGTTTGTAGCGGATCTCAAGGGTTAAGACTCGACAAATCACCGATGACGACAGGGCAAGCTCGCAGGTCCTTACCCTCCGGCAGACTATACCACTATTTTATGAAGATTTCTGTGCTTGACGCCAGGCGGCAATCCCGCCGGCCAGGCTTCGGACATCCGAGAACCCCATATCCATCAGTGTCTTCGCGGCCAATGTCGAGCGGCCGCCGGTTCCGCAAAACAAGATGATTTGCCGGTCCGGCTTTAATGCTGGGATATGCAACTCACTGTTGGGATCCGCATAAAATTCAAGGAAACCACGGCTCGCATGAATGGCACCGGGAATGGATCCCGAATCCTCCCACTCCTGTGTCTCTCGAATATCCACAAGTAGGGCATCATTGTACTCGATGTGTGCATCCAGATCTTTTACGGAAACCGTTTCGATCAAGGAATTCGCCTGAGCAAGCAGGTCTTTGAAACCCATTTTCAACATCGATCCATCCTTTTTCCCTCATCCATACCTTAACTCGAGCTCTGTTTCTATCAGGTAAAAACAAGTCTATGGTCAAGCGCACTTACGACATCTCGCGGCATGCGGCACCGCTTCAAGTCTTTCGTTCGAAATCGGTTCCTCGCAGGAAACGCAGATTCCATAAGTTCCCTTTGCAATTCTATCGAGAGCCACCCTGATCATCTGTATTTCTTTCAGACCGGCATTCCCCAATTCTTCCAGCACCTCATCGTCCTCCCGTTCCGTTGCGCGCTCTTCAGAATCTGCGGGAACAGGTTCGTCCAGTTCGGATTCGATTTCGTGCAGGCGATCATCCAAATCCTGCAATCGCTTTTTCAACACGGATTCAAAATGCTGCGTATCAACCATGACGGATCACTCGATTTTGCTTACCAAAACTCCTTCGTGAATTCAGGGATTCAAACTGTAAGCGAGGAAAGTCGCACACTTCCCAATATCCAACAGCCTGTTTGACGTTTACCCGGATTCTTACTATGGCGGATGTGAAACCTATTACATTGACCTAAATCAACTGTCCCTGGCACTGGCAATTCAACGACACGCTCCCCAAAAAATAAAAAAACTCACCTTTTGCCATGACCCAAAGCAAAAGCCCCAGTATTAGACTGGGGCTTGATAAGGATTTTAAGAATTAGGGAGTTGTCTGTCGGGTGGGCTTCTTCCGGACTTTTCTATGCGCATATCGCTCCCGAAACACGAATAGGGTCCTGTCCCCTTTGCTGCTAAAAACTGAGCCGTTACAATCATTATCACAAAACTCAAATGCTGTTCTCCTCATTGTTGGAGTCATCATTGGATCGTGAATGGATGATATCTCATGAACCGGCCTTAACCCTCCATTACCGGTTTTGCTGCTCTGTTTTAGCCTCTCACTTTCTGTATTCGGGATTGCCGCTGTCCGAATTTCAGAATTAAGTTATGGTAAACTTTTAGGGCCACATCTGCAACCGCAAGCACTAGTTTTGGTTAGGGCACCGTTAAAGACTGTCTCAATTCGGGACGCTGGCAACTCTTGTATTGCCAGGATTTTAACAAAGACCACAAATTCATTCTTGGTTTGTGCAATCAATTTGAGCGCGAATGCCGGGCACCTTAGCTATGTCATCGCGCCGCAGAATGCAACCATAATTTCAAAATTCCGGAAACTGATTTTCCTTTCCACAGTTGTGCCATTCTCGCCGTATTCCCATCAATGTTTCGGCACGCTTGCCTGAGAAAATTCATTTGGTTGAGTCGTATTTGTCCCGATGATACGGCAACCCACCGAGATCGTGACGGAATTTCCGTGGAAAAACCGTTACGAAAAGATCGGCCACAATTCTGGGAGGAAGTTGTGGCCGATTGCTCTGGCGCATCTGTGTGCCGCGCCGATATTTCCATAGCGGACCAGGGCGCATTCAGTGGACGGGTGACAATTTTTTAGATGGTGATATCAAAATTTCGGTCTCGCGAGATGAAACCTCTTTGAGAACGAAAACACTTATTCCCGATGCTGCGCCCGTGCCACGGTGGCCGCCGCCAATATATGGGACGACATGACACTTTCGGCCCACTGAGGAGACCTGGCGGCGATGGCATCGGCGATTTCCTTGTGGTGCTGCGCACTCCTCATCAGATCGTCTGTCGTATATTGGTGGTAGGTTCTGCTCACCACGCTGATGTCAATGGCCATGGAGACAACGGCCAGCAAACGCGGGGACCGTGCCGCTTCTCCGATGATGCGGTGAAACTCTTCATTGAGTGCTGCAATCTTCTGGTAGTCGCCGCTGGATTCCGGGGGAATATGGCGCAACATTTCCATTGCGAGTTTTTGCAATTGCTCTGACTGCGCTTCCGTCGCATGCTCGGCAGCACGTCTTGCCGCGTAAGATTCAAGACGCCGGCGAATCTCGAAAATCTGTGTCAGTTCATCTTCTGGAAAATAAGCGACATGGGTACTGTAACCGGCGCCCTTGGTAATGAAACCCTCATGGGTAAGTTTCTTGATGGCGTCGCGCACGGGTGTCCTGCTTAAGCCGAGATCCCTGGCCAACTCCTGTTCGGTCAGCCGCTTGCCCTGCTCAAGCCTGCCGGTAAGAATTTGCGACCGGATCTGCTCATAAGCCTGATCTGAAGCGGTTGATTTTAAATCTTCGCTCATGTCGAATTGAAATCTTCGCTCAATTTGCCGAACCGGTCATGTCTGGGAACCCTCCCGCTTTCATTACCATGCCCGGCAAAGTCTGATCAAGTTGCTGTTCAAGCCAGTGTGCCGTGTTGATCGCCAGTTGCAGATCGACATTTGTCCTGAAACCGGCCCGTTCCGCCATATAGACGAGATCTTCGGTCGCAATATTGCCGGTGGCCCGTGGTGCGAAAGGACACCCTCCGACACCCCCAAAGCACGCGTCGAACTTTGTTATCCCAACATCCATACCGGCCCAGGCGTTGGCAATTCCGGTGTTCCGCGTGTTGTGCAGATGCAGCCGCACATCGATTCCAGGAAATGATTTCACGACATACCCTGCCCGCTGCTCGATATCCCTTGGAGATGCGACGCCGATGGTATCTGCGAGCACAAGTTCATCCGGCGCAAACTCCATGCAGGTTTCAATAATTGCCAGGACATTTGTAAAGGCAACCTCACCTTCGAAAGGACACCCGAAAGCTGCCCCGATGGTCAGCCCGAGTTTCAAATGCCCTCTGTTGGCATCGGCGATGCGCGAAAAATTCTCGACACTGGCCGCAACGGACATCCCCTGATTGCGCTGGCTGAAGGCTTCCGATGCGACGATGACATAGTTGACCTCGTTTACGCCGGACAGGCGCGCCCGCTCATAACCCCGCTCATTCAGTACCAGACCGATGTAACTCGCCTCTTCGTGCGGCCGGAGACGGGCGGTGACCTCTTCGGCATCAGCCATTTGCGGTACGCGTCTGGGATTGACGAAACTCGCCACTTCCATGCGCCGGATGCCAGCATCAATCGCCCGGTCAATAAGCGAAAGTTTCGCATCTGTCGGCACAATTACATTCAAATTTTGTATACTATCTCGCGCTGACATTTCTAGAATTTCGATATTTTCTGTCACTTTTTTTCGTCCTACGTAAATATTTTGTATACAAATTTATCAGAACTGTGTATCAAACAAAAGTCAATTTATGAGGGGGAATTGAAACGTGCACCCACAGCATGATCGCAAAGGACCACTTACAGATCTTCGGGTCATAGAACTGGGTCAACTGCTTGCAGGACCGTTTTGCGGCCAACTGCTGGCGGACTTCGGTGCTGAAGTAATCAAATTCGAACAGCCTGGTGTCGGCGATCCCATGCGTAACTGGGGACAGGAAAAACCTTACGGCAAATCGCTGTGGTGGCCGGTCGTGGGACGCAATAAGAAATCGGCGACCCTGAATCTGCGTCAGCCCGAAGCACAACAGATCATTCGAACCCTGGTCAAGGACACCGATATACTAATCGAGAATTTCCGTCCCGGAACCATGGAACGCTGGAATCTCGGTTATGAAGATCTATCCGAGATAAATCCCAGGCTGGTTATGGTTCGGGTCACAGGCTTTGGACAAACCGGCCCGTATTCGGCCAGGGCCGGTTATGGATCCATCGGCGAAGCCATGGGCGGATTGCGCTACATTATCGGAGATCCATCAACACAACCGAGCCGTGTCGGCATTTCAATTGGCGATGAATTGGCGGCCCTGCATGCCTTCATGGGGGCAATGATGGCAATTCATGCGCGAGAGCGCACCGGCAGGGGACAGATTGTCGATAGCGCCATCTATGAGGCCGTTCTGAACATGATGGAAAGTCTCGTGACCGAGTACGACGTGGCCGGTTATGTGCGGGAACGAACGGGTCCTATTCTGCCCAATGTCTCACCATCGAATGTGTTCCAGACCTCGGATGACAAACTGCTTCTTATCGCTGCCAACCAGGATACGGTCTTCAAGCGGCTCGCCGCCGCCATGGACCAACCGGAACTCGCGGAAAACGAACGCTATGCCACGCATTCCGCCCGTGGCAAACATCAGGCGGAACTTGATGCCCTCATAAATGACTGGTCACGGGAACATTCGCTGGCGGTTCTTGAGGAAAAACTGGAGCGCCATGGCATTCCCTGCGGTTTGATCTTTACCGCCCGGGAAATGTTGGACAATCCACATTTTAAGGATCGCGAAGCCATCGTCGAAGTGGAGCACCCGGAACTGGGACCCATAAAGATGCAGAACATTGCGCCCCGGCTTTCCGATACCCCCGGCGAGATTTGCCATGTGGGACCGGCACTCGGAGAACACAACGATTATGTTTACAGCAATATTCTTGGCATTCCCGAGGACAAGCAAAAACAATTCTACGAATGCGGTATTATTTAGTTAGTGACGGGAATGGTCTTCTTGAATGAGTTCGGAATAAAACGCGACTTGAATTTTCTAACCGTCGAGGAGGCGGCGGAAAAGCTCGGCATCAGTCGCATCAGGGCCCGCGAGAGTGTTCTGCATGGACTGACACCTGCAAGACGGGATAATCGCGGGCGGCTGCGGATCGATTTGTCCGAGGTCAAATCCCTACCAGCGATTGGCCGGGAACTGACGGCACGGGGACCTATCGAAGATAATGCGATCCTCGATCTTCTGTTCGATGAACTCGAAGAGTTGCAGGAAATCGTTGAACAAAAAAACTCCGATATCCATCACCTGTCCCAATTCGTCGAACGCCAGGCCGAAGCCATGCGAAGCACCGAGATGCTTCTAGACCGTCAGGAACAACAGCAACTGCAAATTCTGGAACTCCTGAATCGCTGTCTTGCGCAACTGGAGGACGGGGCCGGCCAAACCGAAAGATTCCAACGGATTGCCGAACAAGCGATTAACCTGCTGGAACGGACTGAAGAGGAACTCGAATCCAGAAATTTGCAGCGAAACGAGCTGGAAACATTACTTTCAAGATCAATGGCAATTTCGGAACGCGCTATTGAATCGTCGGCCCATACCTATCAGGAATTGAGCGAAAAGCTCGAAGCGGCACTGGATTCTGCGGATAAAGCCTTCCTGTCCGCGGAATCCAGCGACGCAAAACTCCGCGAAAACCGTGTCCTTCTGGATCGCGCCGTTGCGATCGGAGAACGCCTTCAGAAGCTTACCCATGTAGAGACGCACAATAAATTTGCAAGCCCGGCCGGAATGCGTGCGCTCGTCAAAATTCCGGTCACCGCATTGATCGATATTTTCAACTCCATAACCAAAAAGTTTTTACGGACAAAAACAAGCCAAACGTCCCTTTCTGCATCGGAATTGTCCGGCGGCAATGAATCCGATTCCAAACCATAATTTTTAATTCATTAAGAGATAATCGCAGAGTTTATAGATAATATGAGTTCCACAGACGAGTTAATCAAAAAGTATGAGCAACGTCTCTCCGCCTTCGAAAAACGATTGAATTCCATCGAAGCCGGACAGGTTGCGAGCCAGGATCTGGGCGTTTCATCCTCTCGCGTCAAAGGCCTGCGCCTCGGTGTCGATGTGGGCGGTACTTTCACCGATTTGCTGCTCCTGGATGAATCTCAAGGGCGTACCGTCACCGCCAAAGTTCCGTCCACACCCGAGGACAGTTCTGTCGGCGTTCTCAATGGCATCCGCAAACTCTGCCGGCAGGCGAACCTCGATCCATCGGATATCTCCGAGGTGATGCATGGAACCACGGTTGCAACAAACACGGTATTGACAAATGCCGGTGCGGTTGTCGGCCTGGTCACGACGCAAGGCTATCGGGACACATTGCAAATCGCCCGCTCGTTCGTACCCGGCGGTCTCGGAGGCTGGGTCATATGGAACAAAACACAGCCTCTGGCGCCCCTGGAACTGACGATCGAGGCGACGGAACGCATTGGCGCGCGCGGGGAAATTGTTGTCCCCCTCGACGAAGACCGCTTGCGAAGGGATCTGCAACAATTGTTCGCCCGCGGTATAGAGGCGCTGACCGTCGCCCTGTTCAACAGCTATGTCAACGACGCCCACGAACAGCGAATACGGCAAATTGCCCAGGAAATCGCCCCGCACATCCCTGTATCCACCTCCGCGGCCATCATGCCTGAAATGTATGAATATGAGCGCACGGAAACGACGGTCGTAAACAGCTATGTCCGGCCGCTGGTTGCCAACTATGTGCACAACCTGCGGGACGAGCTCAAACAGATAATGGGATCATCCCTCAACTTGCAGATACTGCGCTCTGATGGCGGTCTGGCCTCTGCAGATTCAGCCATTGAAAAACCTGTCAACCTGCTCATGTCGGGTCCGGCCGGTGGCGTTTCCGGCGCCCTGTGGATCGCTAAACAGGCGGATTACAATAATCTCCTGACACTGGATATGGGCGGAACGTCGACAGACGTGGCCCTGATCGAAAATTCCGTAGCCCGCACGCGCCGGGAAACAAGGGTGGGCGATGTAACCGTGCGGGCGCCATCCATTGATGTGAGAACTGTCGGTGCCGGCGGCGGGTCGATCGCCTATGTTCCGGAACTGACAAAGGCCCTGAGAGTTGGCCCGCAGTCAGCCGGGGCGGATCCCGGCCCCGCGGCTTACGGCTTCGGCGGCGAAGAACCAACCGTGACCGATGCAAATGTTGTGCTCGGTTACCTTCCGTCGACGGCCAAGCTCGGCGGCGACATGGAAATTTCCCACGAGCTGGCCTCCCGTGCGGTAAAGAAAATCGCCGATGCCCTGTCGATTTCAATTGAAGAAGCGGCGGAAGGGATTGTGCGAATTGTCAATGAGAATATGTGCGGGGCCCTGCGCCTTGTCTCTGTGGAACAAGGATATGATCCCCGGGACTTCGCTCTAATCGGATTTGGCGGTGCCGGTCCCTTGCATGCCAATGCCCTGGCCCGTCTGATCAATTCCTGGCCAGCGATCATTCCCCCTGGCCCCGGTGTTTTGTGCGCTTACGGCGATGCCACGACGCGGTTGCGCAATGAAGCCAGTCAGACATTCGTTGCGTCAGTGTCTGGAACGAGCGAGGAAACCATCAAGAAATCCCTTGATGACCTCCAGAAAAGCGCGGCCCAGGCCCTGCATACAGCGAACGAGGCCGAGAGTGAATTGGAAACTCTCTACCAGATCGATATCCGGTATCGCGGTCAGGGTATGAAATTGACCATCGACATTTCCCCCGACGATTTCAACCAAAAGGGCTTGGGGGAGGTCACGTCCCGGTTCGATCAGGAGCATGAAAAACTGTTTACGTTTGCCCTCGATGCCGAACACGAACTCGTTGGTCTGCGGGCCATCGTTCAGGGGGAAGCCAAGGACTTTGTAAGCAATGAACAGACTTCCGGCGATTCGGACCCGACGCCTGCAAAAATCGAACCTACCAGAATTTTTGCCGATGGCAGCTGGCGGGACGCCATGACCTACGACAGGAGCAAGCTCCGTCCGGGAAATCGAATCCCGGGACCTGCAATCATACTGGAAATGGATAGCACAACAGTCATTTTGCCGGATCATTTCTGCACCATCGATGCCATCGGAAACATAATTATCTGGCCTGAAAACCAATAGAAACGGCGCGTAAACGACAATGACAGCAAAAATAATAGAAACCAATCCGACCCCGTTCAACCGTCAGGATGTGGACTCCATTACACTGGACATCATCGAAAATGCGCTTCGCAATGCCCGCAATGAAATGGATGCTGTTCTGTTTCGCACGGCCATGTCCCCGGGCATTCGCGAACAGCACGACGCCTTCCCCCTGATCGCCAATCAGGAAGGGAAGATGGTGGTTGGGCAATTCGGATCCTTTCTCTACGGATTTATCAATGGCTATGAAGGCACCATTGAAGACGGGGACATATTCATAACCAACGACCCGTATTCCTGTAACGGCGCCGTCAGCCATTTGAACGACTGGTTGTTGATGATGCCCATATTTCATCAGGGACGGCTGGTCAGCTGGGCCGCCATGTTCGGGCATATGACCGATGTGGGCGGCAAGGTTCCGGGGTCGCTGCCGACGGACGCCAAAATGATATTCGAAGAAGGGATGGTCATTCCGCCATCGAAGATTTACCGCAAAGGTGAACTCGCGGACGAAATTCTCAACATCATGCTGCACAATTGCCGCATGCCGGAATGGAACAAGTCTGACTTCTTCGCCATTGTGGCGGCTCTGCGACTGGCGGAACGCCGCGTGCGTGAAAATATAGATCGCTTCGGCGTTGATACCTACATTTCCGCCATGTGGGATATGCTCGACCGCAATAAAACTGCCATGAGCTTCATCATCCAGACCATTATCCCCGAAAGCGCCAACAAGGCCACTTTCGAAGACTGGATCGACGATGACGGTATGGGTAACGGCCCTTATAAAATCGCCTGCTCACTTTGGCGCGAGGGGGATGTGGCTCATTTCGATTTCACCGGTTCCGATCCCCAGAGCCTCTCTTCCATCAACTTTCTTCTGAATGAAGAAATGTTCAAAATGTTTTTCGGCGCCTTCACGATAAATCTGTTTGATCCGCAAATTCTCTTCAATGACGGTTTCTACGACCTGGTCAATGTTCATATTCCAGCGGGCTCAATTCTAAAACCGCAAAAACCGGCAGCCCTGTCCTGCCGAACCCACTTGCTGGGCCGGATATTTGACTTAATGGGTGGACTGCTCGGCCAAAATGCCCCGGATGCCCTGAATGCCGCCGGCTTTTCCGACAGTCCTCATTTTATGTATTCGGGGTTCGATGGAAATGGCGAGTGGTTCCAACTCTACCAGATCGGGTTTGGTGGTGTTCCCGGACGCCCTGTGGGTGACGGTCCCGACGGTCACTCCATGTGGCCGGCCTTTACCAATGTCCCCAATGAGTTTCTCGAAGCCTATTTTCCACTCAGAATTCGCGAATACACGACAATAGCTGACAGCGGCGGCGCCGGTCTTCATCGCGGCGGCAACGGAATTTCGATTGGTTATGAATTCCTCGAAGCAGGTGAGATTTCGATCCACGACGATCGCTGGCTGACCTATCCGTGGGGCGTTAATGGAGGACTGCCGGGACAAAGGTCGGCAAAAAAGCTGGTGCGAAAAGACGGGCAAACCGACAATATCCCCTCCAAATGCGATCGCATCTCGGTCGCCGAGGGAGACTTGCTTTACTTCAATACCTGGGGCGGGGGCGGATGGGGCGACCCCTTGGAGAGAGATCCCGAGCTTGTGCTGAAAGACGTTGAAAGAGGTCTGGTCAGCGAAGCCGGGGCTCGAAACTACGGGGTCGTCCTTGAATCCGGACATTTGGACCTGCCCGCGACGGAACAACTGCGGGCAAACATGGCCCGGGAACGGGGAGATACACAGCTGTTCGATCGGGGTTTTGGCTCCATAGAAGAGTTGAAGTCGCGATGCGAAACGGAAACCGGCTTCGCTCCTCCCAGGGAACCGGTCTTTTACGCCAAAGCAAGGGCGGCGGAATAATCAGATGCGCAATCCATCCAAATCCGCCGATCCCCTGTCTTTGGAACTCGATCAAAACTATCGCCAGGCGGGATTTCATGCCGGCCAAAGCTGGGGAGGGCATCCTGCCGTTATCCTGATAGATTTTGCTCAGGCCTATTTCGACCCTGCCTCACCGCTTTATGGCGGGGAATTGTGCCAGCGGGCCCTTGACCGGGCCAACCTGCTCGCGGAGGCCGCCCGTAAATACGCCGTGCCGTTAATTCACACGCAGGTGGAATATGACTACAACGGCGCCGATGGCGGTGCGTTTTACCAGAAAATTCCAGCGTTGACCTGTTTCGACAAAGGTAATGAATTTCAGGATTTTGCTGCGAACCTGAACGTTCGCACCGATGACATTGTCATCACCAAACAATATCCCAGCGCATTTTTTGCGACATCCCTGTCATCGACCCTGCGGTGGCAGCAGGTCGATACGCTGCTGATCGCAGGACTGTCCACTTCAGGCTGCGTCAGGGCGACCTGCGTCGATAGTATTTCTCACGGATTCATTACCATCGTTGTCGAAGATGCCGTCGGCGATCGTGCGGAAGAACCCCACAAGGCGAATCTTTTCGACATGAGTGCCAAATATGCCGATCTCTGCCAGACGGAAGAAGCCATCGCCTTTCTGAAATGCACTCATGAAAAATCAATTATTGGAGATGTTTTATGAAATTGATTTCTTTGACTCTGTTAATTGCATTGGGGCTATCGGCGCCTGCACTCGCAGATACCCAGAAGGCCCAGGCTCTCATCGACAAACACAGCAAGTTACCGGAATTCAACAATCCGGGAGAAGCATTCGATGCCCGGGCCTGTATGAAAGACAAGAAAATGTTTGTCATTCCGCTGACAAACTCCAATCCGTTTAACGCGGCGATAAGCAGAGGTTTTTCAGATGCCGCCAAAATGGTCGGCTTTCAATTGAGAAACTGGAAAACGCAGATGGATCCCGCCGGTTGGATACAAGGTATCAACACCGCCATCGCCGAGGGCTACCATTTGATCGATCTCCAGGGCGGACTGCCTCCGGAATTTCTCGTCCCTCAGATTACCGAGGCTCGAAAAGCCGGCATCAAGGTCACCGCCACCCACAATTATGATGCGACAACCCAGAAAAAACCGGATTTTCTCGATGGTGCCGCCAATACGGACTACGTCACAGTCGGCAAGATCATCGCTGCATGGACGATCGTCAAGACCGGAGGAAAAGTGAATGCGCTCGTACTGGGACCGGATGAAATTACACCGACGGCCCCTATTCGTGACGCCATTCTGAACTACCTGAGGGATAACTGCCCCGACTGTAAAACTAAATACATCAACGTTCCCGTCAACGAATGGGCAACAAAAGGGCAACCGGCGGTTCAGAATGCGCTACTCGCCGATCCGTCTATTAACTACGTCCTTCCCGTTTATGACTCCATGTCCCAGTTCGCCGTCCCGGCGATCCAGATCGCTAAATCAAAAGCGAAAATTGTCTCTTACAACGGCACACCTTTTGTCCTGGACATGATGAGAGAAGGAGACATCGTTGAAATGAATGTGGGCGAAAGTCTGGGCTGGGTCGGCATGGCCGGAACCGACGCCAATATGCGCCTGCTTTGCGGGCTGAAACCGGTCAATCAGTTGAATACGCCTGCTTACATATTCTCTGACGAAAATGTTTCCACCGCCGGCGTCCCGGCAACTTTCAATGATGGTTATGGGGATGTTCATCAGGCCGGCTTTTCGAAACTCTGGGGTATTGAGTGAAATCAGCCCTCGTTCATTCAGGCATTACTCCAACTTGGGGTAATGCCCTTGAGATTCAAAATCTTTCTAAGAAGTTTGGAAATTCCCTGGCGCTGAACCGGGTGTCTCTGTCTGTGCGGACGGGGGAAGTTCACGGTCTTCTGGGATCCAACGGCTCCGGCAAATCGACACTCATTAAAATACTGGCAGGTTTTTTTTCACCGGAACCTGGAGCCCAGATCAGGCTCTATGACCAGGAGCTGAACCTGCCTGACATAGGACAGATGGCGCATCGATTTGGCCTCGCCTTTGTCCACCAGAATTTGGGGCTCATCCCCTCCCTTACCGTTACAGAAAATCTGTTCCTGGGGTCCATTGCAACACAGCAGAACTGGAACATCGAGTGGAGGGAACTCCACCGGTCGGCACGTGAAATTTTTGTCCAGTACAATCTAACCCTGGACCCGACCGCGATGGTCGCAGCACTTTCACCCGTTGAGCAAGCGATGCTTGCCATCATCCGGGCCCACCGGGAACTCTTGGCGACCGAGAACGATCACCCCGGCATACTGGTTCTCGACGAACCAACTCCTTTTCTTCCCCGCAAAAGTGTCGATCAGCTTTTTGAGCTCATCAGGACCTGCAAGGACAAGGGATCGAGTATTTTATTTGTGAGCCATGATATCGATGAAGTCAGGGAAATAACTGACAGGGCGACCGTATTGCGTGACGGGGAACTCATCGGGACATTCGACACCCATGACACGGACCACGAGACATTTGTCGCCCAGATAATTGGCCGTGATCTGGATAAATTTGCCGGCAGCAATGTGACCCGTGATACGCGGAAAACCCTTGTGAAAGTCACAGATCTGGAAGCGCATAATTTCGGTCCGGTTTCGTTTGACATTGCCGAGGGTGAAATATTGGGCATGACCGGCCTCATCGGTTCGGGTTTCAGTTCCGTACCCTCAATTCTGTTTGGGTCCGGTAATTCCTATTCCGGACTGTTTAAATTTGACGGAACCAATATCGACCTTACCAAACTTTGTCCCCGGCAAGCGCAAGAGCTGGCCATCGCCTACCTGCCCGCGGATCGTCTCGGCAGCGCCGGTATCGGTTCAATATCCGTGGCTGACAATATTGCCCTGCCGGTTTATCCCGAAATCCGGGGGCGTTGGGGACTAACGGACAAACAGGTTCTCGATCATGGCCGCTTGATGGGCGAGGAAGCCGGTGTCAAACCCAATGACCCCATCCTCCCCCTTGCCTCGCTGTCCGGGGGCAATGCGCAAAAAGCACTGCTCAAGAAATGGTTGCAGATATCACCAAGACTGCTGCTGCTCGATGAACCCACACAGGGCGTGGATGTCGGCGCGCGACAGCAAATCTGGGATGCCCTGGTGAATTCGGCAGCAAACGGCGCTTCCATACTGATCGCATCGACGGATTACGAACAGCTTGCCTGCCTGTGCCACCGGGTTCTGATTTTTGCAAAGGGACGGATCTACGGAGAACTCACGGCCCCGGATCTCTCAAAAAATGCAATCGCCGAAAGCTGCTATCAATCCATGGTGGCGAGTTCCTGAGGTAGGCGTATGGATCACAACTCAAACCCCGTGACCGCGGAGTCATACGAACAGAGAATTGCGCGTCTCGAGTCCAAGCTCAGCAGCCTGGAACAGGGTTTCAAGACCAAGTCGCTCTTGCAAAGGCCTGTGGACTGGAAAGCTTCGAGTGAAAAATTCGGACTGCTCGCCGCCTGGCTCGCGGTTATCCTGATCCTTGGTGCTTTTCAGCCGGAACAAATGTTTTCCTGGAATTCCTATGCCACGATGTTCGGGTCCAACGCGATGATCATCGTTTTGACCCTGGCCCTGATCGTGCCGCTGACCGCCGGGGATTTTGACCTTTCCGTTGCCAGCACTATGGGATTAAGCTCGATGGTCCTCGCCGTGATCAATGTTAAACTTGGCATGCCGATATTATTTGCGATCTTTTTGGCGCTGAGTATCGGCGCCGTGATTGGCGCAATCAATGCCTATTTTATCCTCTATTTCAGAATACACTCCCTGATCGTAACCCTTGGCACGGGGTATTTCGTCAACGGCCTAATATTGTGGATCTCTGATTCCGGAACCATTGCCGGGGTTTCGATGGGGCTCGTAAATGCCGTAATCCTGTACAGATTTCTCGGCATTCCCCTTGGCTTTTACTACGTGCTCATTTTGACGGTCGCGATTTGGTACGGGTTCCAGCACACAAGCTTGGGCCGGCGGTTATTATTCGTCGGCCGGGGCCGTGAAGTCGCGCGGCTTTCCGGTGTTAATGTCATTCAGATGCGCGCCGGTGCGCTCATCCTTTCCGGGCTTTTATCGGCTTTCGCCGGGATACTTTATACGGGAATGCGTGGTTCCGCCGATCCTTCGTCAGCCCTGGCTTTTCTGCTTCCGGCCTTTGCCGCCGCATTCCTGGGATCGACGTCAATTTATCCCGGCCGCTTCAATGCCCCCGGAGCCTTTATCGCCGTGCTGTTTTTATCTACGGGAATCATGGGGTTGAGTTTCCTGGGAGTCGATAGTTTCGTGCAGAACCTTTTCTATGGCGGTGGACTTGTGCTGGCCGTCTCCATCAGCCAGCTTATCCGTGACCGCGCACCCATGGACTAATACAGGGATGACAGAGACAGAATACAAACACTTCCGAGATGGAGACCATCAGCTATGTGAGATAGCAACGTAAGGAAGCTACGTGAGACAACTATGCGAGATAGCTATGTGAGGAGGTCATTGCGTCGAAAGACGGCCTCGTTCGACGCAATATCCTGATCAATGTCAGCTCTGCCCGTTGGTCAGGCCGGAGCCATAAGAGGCGGTGCTTGAAACCGAACTGGAATCCTCTTTCTTGTCTTTTCTTTTCAGCACACCTGAAAATTCCGTACCCATTTCCAGTTCAATCAGGTTGTGGTGAATATCGGCTTCAACCTTGGACGTCTCACGAATTGAAACCCGATCACCTGTGATCGTTCCATCGACGGTCCCGTAAATATCAATGTCCTCGGCCGTCAGTGAACCTTCGACAACACCTGATTTCTGTACCAACACGCTCTTGCAATTGACGTCACCGGTAATTTTCCCTTCAACGGTCACCGATCCTTCGGAATCAATGCTTCCGGTAATCGTGAGGTCAGAGGAAATTACACTGGCTTTGGAACTTGTATCTGTATTGCCGGCTTCCTGCAGACTTGAAGCTGTCGCCGGTCGAGGGGATTTATTTTGATCAAACATATTTGGCTCGCATCACTTATCTAGTTGTCCCCGCAGGCTTATGAAAATACATTATTTCCGAGCCGGGTCAATTACTAAAGACGTGGTAAAATGATCCCACAATGGACTAGATGGATCACAACCACCGGAGAGAAATTTTTCCCACTTTTGCGACCAAACCGGGCCTCAAAATGAGGTCTGTTCGTTAAAAACCTTTCTCCGGGCCAACGGATTTCCGCCGAGAATTCATAACTCAATCGGACATTCAAAATCTCGTGCCAATAATTGCCGGCCGAACAGCTCCACGGACTATCTGAGAGAGGCCTCGATGTTACCACCGTCAACCGTCAGCACATGCCCCGTTGTCCGTTCCGACAAAGCCAGCGACACAAAAGCTTCGGCGACATGACGGGCCTCAACCTCTCTTTTCAAGAGATTTCCCGCCATATAGCTCTCTTCGTCAATGCCTCGGGCCCGGGCTCTCTCGGCGATAAAATCATCGGTCAACAGTCCTGATCGAATGCGATCGGCATTGATGCCATTGACACGAATTCCAAATTCCCCGAGCTCAAGGGCCAGTTGTCGCAGCAGAAACATGGTCGTCGCCTTGGGCAACCCGTAAGCGCCGAGATTTTTGCCGGGATTGACCGCCTGCTTCGAGACATTGAACAGGATCTGTCCGGTCCGGTTCTGAGCGCGCATGACCCGGGCCGCAGCCTTGGAAAATCTCTGATGAGCGAAAAAATTAAGCTCGAAAGCCTGCCGGAGCTGGTCCTGTTCCAGGTCCAGCATTGATCCACCATGGGCCGCGCCCGCATTTGACACCAGTATATCGCCGCCTCCGAAGTGCAATACGGCTTCGCCCATGGCCGCCTCGGCGCCTTTTTCATCAGTCACATC
>JANQOC010000119.1 GCA_028279265.1 Hyphomicrobiales bacterium | reverse complement strand
CCAGAAGAATACCAAGGTGGCGACGATCGGAAAAATTTCAAAACCGGTTGCGCGTTCCAATACCAAGTTTCGCTGGCCCGTGAACGGAAGAATTATTTCAAAATTCGGCCCCAAAGCCAGCGGTTCCCATAATGATGGCATCAATCTCGCGGTGCCCATGGGAACGTCGGTGAAGGCCGCGGAAAACGGGGTCGTCGCCTATGCCGGCAACGAGTTGAAGGGATATGGAAATCTCATTCTCATCCGGCATTCCGACAACTGGGTTTCGGCTTATGCCCACAACAGGGACCTGCTTGTCAAACGTGGCGACAAGGTCACCCGCGGACAGATTATTGCCAAGGCAGGTAAAAGCGGCACGGTCAACCAGCCTCAGGTTCATTTTGAACTGAGAAAAGGTTCGCGGCCCGTTGATCCCCTGAAATATATGGAATCCCTCTAAGCGACGCCCTCGGTAAGCAACGCCTTCTGTTGATGGCTTTGTGAAAAAGGGGTTCTAAACGGGGAGATGCTGCCCCAGACGCCCGGCCAGATCCTGGATGTATTGCCAAGCGACCCGGCCTGAACGACCGCCTCGGGTGACGGACCATTCCAGTGATTCCGCTTTCAGCTTCTCGTCATCTATACGAAGACCGAAATGCTCAACATAAGCCCGCACCATGGCCAGATAATCGTCCTGAGTGCAGTTGTGGAAGCCGATCCACAGGCCGAACCGGTCCGAAAGAGATACTTTTTCCTCCACGGCCTCCGATGGATTGATCGCTGTGGATCGTTCGTTCTCCATCATATCCCGGGGAAGCAGGTGGCGCCGATTTGAGGTTGCATAAAAAATCACATTCAGCGGTCGTCCTTCGATGCCGCCTTCAAGGACGGCCTTCAGTGATTTGTATGATGTGTCATCGTGGTCGAACGACAGGTCGTCACAAAACACAATGAATCTCATGGACTGTTTTCGCAGATGCGCGAGGCATTCGGGCAGCGTGCCGATATCCTCCCGATGAATCTCAATGAGACGAATATCAACCTTGGGCTCGCCGCTGTCGGCATCCCAAGTTTCGTCGATTGTTTCCTGGGCATGGGCATGTACAGCCTTGACGAGCGAGCTTTTACCCATTCCCCGCGCTCCCCAGAGCAGGGCATTATTGGCCGGGTAACCATTGGCAAATCGTACCGTGTTTTCGATGAGCAGCGTGATCTGCTGGTCAATGCCCTGGAGGAGTTTTACCGGCAAACGATTGATTCGTTCGACCGGGATGAAGGATTCCGGGTCCGATTGCCAGATAAAGGCCTCCGCGGATTGAAAGTCGGGGATCATCGCGGCCGGGGGAGCCATGCGTTCCAGGGCATTCACGGCACGATTCCAGAGTTCTGTTAGTGTATTTTCAATTTTCATGGGTCAACAATTTTCCTAAGACCGCAGGTCATTTCGATCCGCATGCGGAGGCGCATTTCTCTAAATATCCGAAATTTGACCCCCTGCGAGGCAATTTTGAAGGGACAAATCGAATTTGATCTCATTTATTTGAAGGTTCGACAAGAAATTCAAGCTTTTTCGTCAGATTAGCGCTACAGACAGTTGCAAAGGATTGTAACGCCTTTATATTCGCGGCGGAATTCCTATTTGGGGTTTAATGAAGATTTCGACAAGCCCGAGCTTCTTAAGCCATAATTTCATCTCAACGGGAGAGATTTTGTATGTTCATAACTCCAGCCTATGCACAGGGGGCAGGCGGCAACGATTTTTTCATATCGCTTTTGCCGTTTATCGCAATTTTTGCGATTATGTATTTCCTGATCATCAGACCACAACAAAAACGGCTTAAGGATCATCGGGAAATGGTCGCTGCGGTGCGCAGGGGAGATACCGTTGTAACCGCCGGTGGAATTGTTGGAAAAGTCAACAAGGTCATCGATGATGGGGAAATTCAGGTCGAAATTGCCGAAGGTGTGCGCGTAAAACTGGTACGCGCGACAATCACCGAAGTCCGGGCCAAGGGTGAACCCGTTAAGGATACGGCCAAGAGTTGATAATCTCGTTTGAAGACTGGCTTGTTTGAAGACTTGTTCGAAGACGTGCGAATGCGAAATCTGATATTCGAGGATCCTGCGACTTATGCTTAATTTTTCGCGTTGGAAAATAATCACCATCATTGCAGTTTCGGTCATCGGGCTTTTTTATGCGGCGCCCAATCTGTTCAATGCAAAATCGCTGGAGAACGTCCCGACCTGGCTGCCTCACAAGCAGGTGCATCTGGGGCTCGATCTCCAGGGTGGATCGCACTTGCTTCTGGAGATGAACAAAGACGAGCTGATCGCGGAGTGGTTGGAGACGATCCGGGATGATGCGCGCAATGCCTTGCGCCGGGATCGCATCGGCTATACGGGATTGCGCCCGACACAGGATGGTGTGGTTCTGAGAATTCGAAAGCCCGAAGATCAAGCCAAGGCCATAACCTCTCTGAGGACCATTATTCAGCCGCTTCAGGGCTCGGTGTTCACAGGCACGGGGGGTGATGACCTGGAAATTAGCGAGACCGGTCAGGGAAGCATATCCATCAAACCCACCAACCCGGCCCTTACCGAGAGAATCAATTCCGCCATCGGTTCAACAATCGAAACGATCCGAAGACGTGTCGATGAACTGGGGACGACGGAACCCAATATTCAGCGTCAGGGTCAGGCCCGTATCCTCGTGCAGGTGCCGGGATTTGACGATCCTCAAAAGCTCAAGGATCTCGTCGGTAAAACCGCGAAACTCACATTTCAGCTCGTCGAACCTTCGATGACGGCGGCGCAGGCAAGAGCAAGCAGAACACCGCCCGGTACGGAAATTTACCCGGCTTCCGACGAAGAAGGCATTGAATATCTCCTGAAGAAACGGGCCATCGTCTCAGGTGAGGATCTTGTTGACGCGCAACCCAGTTTTGATCAGCGATCGAACGAGCCGGTGGTTACCTTCCGATTCAACTCATCAGGCGCACGACGCTTCGGCAAGGTGACCCGGGACAATGTCGGCCGTCCCTTTGCCATTGTCCTGGATCAGGAAGTGATTTCAGCTCCGG
>JANQOC010000100.1 GCA_028279265.1 Hyphomicrobiales bacterium | reverse complement strand
GCGCCTTTGGCACCACCTCTATCAATGTCTGAGGTTTCCCATTTCAAAAGTCCGCGCCGATGAGCTTCGACCCGCTCATCATATTCTTCATCCATCTCCAGGCGCAGAGACTCTTTGTGCAGCCATAGTTCCGCCTTCGGCGAACTTAGTCGCTGATAGAGTTCGCCCGAAGCCGGGAAACTTTTATTGATTTCCGGCAGATCAACAGAGGACTGGGTAACACGCGGTGCAAATGGATTTGAAATAAGAATCGTAACAAACAACAGGAATGACAGATAGGTCCCTAAAAAGAGACCGGTTCTCATAATGAACGACATTGTGATCCCTTTCTTTTGTTGAATCCTATCTCCTAGCTATGCGTTGCAGCCAAAATATGAAGAGCACGAGATTTGAAATACGATCACAAATTGTTGGTGGCCTTTAGTCCTCAAATATGACGCAGTCTGACGAATAAAAACCGCCAGAACCCGTAGGATCCGCCTCCGAGCTATTCTGCCTACCAAAGGTCCGGGGGCAAAGTTAATGGCCCAAGATTCACCAAATCTATTGATGTTCATGCAAAATTCACGCGGCCTGTGCTCAAATAGTGTCAAAGCGGGTTAATTTGACTACAATAGTGACAAGGCTGTTCGCCTCGCCGGAGTTAACCCGGCCGATAAAGGAGAATGTTGAATGTCCAGGGTTATACGTATTGCGGTTGTTGTCCTTGCTGCAACGCTAACTTTTGCGACACAGGCTGTGCCGGTCGACGCCAAAGAGATCAAGAAGTTTTTCGGTACTTATCTTGGGGCGGCAGATATAAAATTGCCGGAAGGACTTCAGGAACGCAATTTGCGCCTGATTATTAAGCCTCATGGTGATAAAGGATTTTCAGTCCACTGGACGACAGTGATTCAGAATCCGGACGGTCGAGGAAAAGTGCGCGACCTGTCGGCCAAATTTTCACCACGGAACCGGCCGGGTGTTTTTGCCGCAGAAATGAAACAGGATGTTTTCGGCAATCGCATTCCTCTTGACCCCATGACCGGAGAACCGTTTTTCTGGGCCGGGCTCAAAGATAATACACTGACGGTGCATACGCTGTTCGTCAACGAAACCGGCGGATACGAAATGCAGATCTATAAACGTACCCTGACGAATACGGGGATCGACGTCGTGTTTGACCGGGTCGTCGACGGCATACCCCGGAAAACCATCAAGGCCACCTTGAGGCGGGCTCGGGACTGCGACTGGAAATGGGTGTGCGATAACGGAACCTGCACCTGGTCGGCGTCAAACTGCCGAAAATAGTTCAGAGATAGACTCTTTCTCTCACACAGGGCGACAATCTGTGCTGCCCGTCACAACCCATATTTGAACCTGTACCTAGATGACTCCTCGACACAAGGAAACGTGTTCAGGAGGAGATCGTGTCAAAATCCAATTTCCGTTCACCGAGGTGGCGGTACATCCATTATTGTTCCGAACGGTTGGCACTGAGAGCTCACCAGGTCGGCTTCAAATATTACAAGCGTTCCCTTCCGGCTCTTCGACGCACAACGTCAACGGGCAACCCCGGTTGCGCCCACAAAACGTCCGGAATGGATAAGCATTGCCGCTTCTATCTCGTGTCTCGGCAAGCCCAGCGCCTCGAATTTGACGGCGACAGTTAAGTCGAATTCATGAATCTGTTTGCCTTGGGGGCGCATGCTCGCAAGGCTCTTCGCGGCGCCATGGGCAAAGGCATGAATGGCAACTTATAGAGATCAACATTGCCTGAGAAAGAGCCGGTGAAACACGGCTAAAGAACCGGGGACGCGTCGACCTCGCAAATTATTTCAGGCCTGCGAAAAACTCACCCCTTTTGCGGGCACCGACGAACATAAAGCTGAGGTCGGAGCCGCCGAGCACAAAGCGAATTCCGCGCTCCATATAACGAGACAGTAATTCTTCCTGATAAACACCTCCCAGTCCGGGCCATTTACCGGCAGCAGTGACGTCATCGACGACACGCCCCAGAAGGTCGGCAAATTCCGGGTCGTCGAGCTGTCCCGGTTTGCCCATGGCGGCACACATATCGTTAGAACCGATCAGAACCACATCCACACCTTGTATGCTTGCAATCTCGCCGGCCTTGTTGGCGGCCTCGGGGGTTTCGACCATAACAACAATCAGGGTTTCTTGATCCAGAAGGTCCATGGCTTCGCGGGTTTCTAAAGCCGCATATTGCAGTTGGGCTCCCGGAGCGGTCAGGGAGCGATGACCCGCGGGAGGAAAACGGCAGGCTTTAACAAGGCGCTCGGCCTCTTCGGCGGATTCCACATGGGGGAAGACAATTCCCTGTGCGCCATTGTCGAGAAGCCTTTGGGCGCGCTTTGTGTCTCCTTCGGGAACCCGCACAATCGGACTGACGCCCACAGGCAAGGCGGCGATGGAAATCTGCGACGCCGTTTCCAGATCCATGGCCGTGTGCTCGAGGTCAATGAAAAGCCAGTGGAATCCGGCGGACTTGGCGATCCCCGCGACCTCCACAGATGTTATGCGACTAACATTGAAACTGGCGGCTATTTTGCCTTCCTGCAGCCGTTTCTTGGCTTGGTTGATAATTACGGTCATGCGCTTCCCCCGTGGTTGATGTGGACAACCAGTTTACGACCAACCCCGTGCATGGGAAAGGTATGAAATTTATTGAATTTCGAACAATCCCTGGAGAGAGAGCCGGGAAAACAACCGCCCGGTTCAGCAGATTTACTCCGTCCCCTTGAGTTCGACCCGACGGTTGAACTGCCAGATTTCTTCCTGGGAATAGTTTTCCGGATTGCGAATGTTCATCGGCTCGGTTTCCCCTTTGGCTTTCAGGGCGACCTCACCTTCAAATCCGTTTTCCTTGAGATAGTCGGCAACGGCTTGAAGGCGCAATTCGGAAAGTCCCATATTGTAACCGTACGAACCCCGCTCGTCCGTATGTCCGCTGAGAACAACTTTTTTCAGTTTTTTCTTTTGAACAAATTCCAGCAATGTTGCCGCTGCCAGTTCACCTTCAGCGGTAAATGTGGCTTCACGATAAACGAAATTAATGGGAACCGGGCTTGCAACAACCACGCCCTCAACTTTGCTTTCTACGATGATCGGTTTGCCCTGATCATCCTTTTTCGGGGCATCAACCAGGGGACCTTTTTTCACGATCGCCACCCGGGTCTCCGGTTTCGCTTTCTTTTGTGTTTCCACTCTGGCAGACGAGGGTCGGGATCTCGATGACTTATTGCTGCTGGCCACAGACTTAGGCTTCGGTTTAATTATTCGCTCAACCAAAACAGGCTTGGCTAAGCTGGCGGTCTGGGTTCGCCCTTGTGTAGAACGCGTCGAACGCAGAGAAAATTTCATATCCTGTTCCACGTTCCGCAATTGCGCGACCGCCGACCACTGGCCGAAACTGTCGGCCTGAACCGTTTCAATTACGTCGCCATTGACGATGATGTCGACTTTTGACCTGGGATGCGCTTTGCCCGCAAATACGGCAATACCATCGGGTGCAACCCGAACGACGTCGAAGCTGGGATCGGAAAATTTCTGTTCCGGCAAACTTTCCCTGGAAGACTCTGGAATTTCCTTTTGCCTGTCGACCGAGTTCGACAATGAGGGCTGGATTTGGTTATTGAGCGCAGCCAGTTCCTGGGACACGGGCTGTTTCGGTTGCGGCTCTATTATTTTTTCGGAGCTCTGCGCCGTTATGTTCGGTTGAGTGTTTGACTCATCGACTATTTTCCTGCCGGACGCTTTTGGGTTCTGCCCTTTGCTGTTCAGTGAGGGTTCCTGATCCGATAGGCTCGCCTCGGGATTACCAACGGGCGGCTCCTCGCTCAGGTACATATAGGCGGCCCCACCTCCCACCAGGAAGACTGCGAGCGACGCCAAAATATAAAGGGTAACAATTTGCATATTCCCGCACCGATGTAATGATAGT
>JANQOC010000097.1 GCA_028279265.1 Hyphomicrobiales bacterium | reverse complement strand
GAATGCATATATACCGATATGGTGGTAGAGAGGCCCTTCCCCGTGCGGCGCTGTTGCGCGTGTGAAATAGAGGGTGCGTAAGACATCGTCCCGGTTTGTCGGAGTACCGATGACTTTCACAATATTCGGATTGAATTTGTCTTCGTCATTGTCGATCTCGACACCCAGCGTCGCAATATGGGTCTCCGGGTCCTCGAGGGGCTGCGCACAGACACCGACAAGTTGCGGATCGAGGGTCGGCAGGTCTCCCTGCAGATTTACAATATTATCATAGCGGCCATCCGGATCGGTTTTGCTGACGGCCTCAAAGACCCGGTCCGTACCGCTCTGATGATCGGAACGGGTCATGCAATATTCACCACCGACATCACTGATAACATCGGCAATGCGCTGATCATCAGTGGCGATCAGGACCGGTCCCAGATCGGCTTCCCGGGCCCGCTCATAAACATGAACGATCAGTGGCAGCCCGGCGATTTCTCTAAGAGGCTTACCGGGTAGTCGCGTCGCCCCATAGCGGGCGGGAATAACCGTCAGGATTTCGGACATGGTTTGAGAGCCTTACTGATCAATTTTTTCCCCTGTCAAATACTTAAGCTTGTTGCATGAAATTGGTGGAACGCCTATAGAGATCGCTGTGATTTGCATATTAAAACCTGACTGTTAAGGAACATAGGGGAAATCAGGAGCGCTCCTAAATGGATTCTATTGAACTCAATAAGTATGCGGGGGCCGTTCTTGCGGCCCTATTGGTTCTATTCGGGACAAAAACAATCGTAGATATTTCGTTCAAGAAGCATCCCCCGGCCCAACCTGGTTACAATGTGGAAGTCGCATCGACCGGTGACACCGGCGGCCAAGCCGATGCAAAGAAGGATGAAGTCGAACCTCTCGGCGTGAGACTGGCCAGTGCCGATATCGGCAAAGGCGAATCCCAGGCAAAAAAATGCAAGGCTTGTCATACATTTAACAGTGGCGGCAAGAACGGTACGGGCCCGAATTTATACGATATCGTGAACCGGAAATTGGCCGCCATTGATGGATTTGCCTACTCCCAGGCATTGATCGACAAAGGCGGCAACTGGGACTACGAATTTTTGGAATGTTTTCTTGAAAACCCAAAAAAGTGCCTGCCCGGAACCAAAATGGCGTTTGCCGGCATAAAGAGACCCAACCAGCGCGCCGATCTCATTCTTTATCTGAGAAGCCTGGCGGAAACGCCGGCGGAGCTCCCGGCCGCCAATTAAGGGAAATTGCAAGGGATATTGCTTCGCAGTCGCGAATTATCATGATCCGTGCATAGCACCCAGCGGAGTCCGATCTTCGACACTCTGTTGCTGCGGCGAAATTAATATTGCTGCGGCGAAATTACCCGTTCAGTTGGGGAATTCAGCTCACCTTATTACCAATGACTTCAAGCTCGCACAGGTAAACTCCTAAAAATTAGGCGATTTCCCCTGTTAATGACGTTAATTTGAAGCAATCGGCTCTTTGCCCGGCGATATGCACACCCAATCTCCCCAATAACTGAAAAAATGACAGAATTTTAACTTGGAAATAGTGTGGCCGGGGGCCATGTTATTTACACAAGAAAATCATAGATTTGCTCATCCTGGCTACATTCTTGGCCATAGGAGACCGGGAGGTCTCCCACAGACAGGGAAAGGTAAGTTCAACATGCAATCGCGTCCCGTCCTGCCTCTATTTGCAATCGCTCTGATTGCGCTGTTTTTCTCCGGATCTGTGGCCCACGCCAATGACGCCAATAAAAAACACCATGCTCTGTCTTTGATCGGCGACCCCAAATATCCACCTGATTTTTCACACTTCGACTATGTCAATCCCGATGCCCCGAAAGGAGGTATCGTCCGCTTGTCAGCGTTCGGCAGCTATGACAGCCTCAATCCCATTGTGTTCAAAGGGGTCTCGGCGTCGGGACTGGGTCTTATCTATGAAACCTTGATGGCCGACAGTATCGAAGAAAGCTCCACGTCTTACGGTTTGATCGCCGAGTGGGTCTCCCACCCGGATGATTTTTCCTCTGTGACGTTCAAACTCAGGGATAACGCCAGGTGGCATGACGGCAAACCGATTTCCGTTGACGATGTGATTTTCAGCCTTGAAATGCAGAAGAAGGGCAATCCCCGCGTCGCCTTCTACTATAAAAACGTCGTTAAAGCCGAGGAGACCGGCGAGCGGGAAGTGACCTTCAGTTTTGATACCAAGAATAATCGGGAGCTTCCCCTGATTATGGGACAGTTGCTGGTATTGCCAAAGCACTATTGGACAGGGAAAGACAGCGAGGGCAACACGCGCGACCTGCTCAAAACCACATTGGAAATACCACTGGGTTCCGGTCCCTATAAAATCAAATCGGTCAAGGCCGGGCGGTCAATCTCCTACGAACGCGTCGATGATTATTGGGCAAAGGACCTTCCTGTCACCCGGGGACAGTACAATTTTGACGAAATCCGGTTCGAGTATTTTCGCGATCAGACCGTTTCATTTGAAGCTTTCAAGGCCAATCAGGTCGATTATTTTTTCGAGTCGAGTTCGAAAAACTGGGCCACGGCCTACGACTTCAAAGCTGCCAAAGACGGCAATGTGAAGCAGATGAAGGTGCCGACAACCACGGTTGAAGGCATGCAGGGATATGTTTTCAATACACGCCGATCCAAGTTCCAGGATTCGCGTGTGCGTCAGGCTTTCAATCTCGTCCACGATTTCGAATGGGCCAACAAAAATCTGTTCTATGGGCAGTACACGCGTTTGCCGAGTTTTTTCGCAAATTCGGAACTGGCCGCAACGGGTTTGCCTGAAGGCCAGGAGCTCGAAATCCTGAATAAGGTCAAAGCGGACATTCCCCCCGAGGTTTTCACCGAGGAGTACACCAACCCGACGGTCAGGGGACCGCGGGAATTTCGCACAAATCTGAGAAAAGCCACTCGCCTTATGCGGGAAGCGGGATGGTCTCTGAAAGAGGGCGTCTTGACCAACAATAAGACCGGTGAGGCGATGGATATCGAATTTCTCCTCGTTTCGCCGGCATTCGAGAGAGTTGTATTGCCGTTTTCAAGAAATCTACAGCGGCTGGGCGTGAAATCCCGGGTGCGGGTGATCGACTCGGCCCAATATAAGCGGCGCCTTGACAATTTCGATTTCGATATCGTCGTCGGCAGTTTCGGACAGTCTCTTTCACCCGGCAATGAACAAAGATATTTCTGGGGTTCGGAAGCCGCCGATAAACCGGGAAGCCGCAATCTCATCGGCATCAAAAATCCGGCCATCGACAAACTGATCGACGAAGTCATTTTTGCGAAAGACCGCCCTGAGCTCGTTGCCGCGACCCGTGCCCTGGATCGCGTCTTACTCTGGAATCACTATGTCGTCCCCCAATGGTATGTCTCCTATAACCGAATCGCCTACTGGGATAAATTCAATCATCCAAAAGCAATTCCTGTGGTTCCCCTCTCCTGTGACGATAACTGCCTGCAGGACGCAAAAAAGAAGCCGGATGTTGTACCAGTCTTGACCGATGGATTCATCACGACCTGGTGGTATGACAAGGGTCGAGCGCAGAAACTCTCAGATAACCGGTAAACCTGCTTTGAAGGATTTGATCTATGTATCGAAGGTTCGATCATCGGCTTTTACGTGTCCCTGGTTTTCTGCCAACGCTGTTCATATGTCTCGCTGTTACTTTCGCGACATTCCAGGTGGCGCATTCGCAAACTCGGACCCACGGATTGTCGGCGTTTGGTGATCTCAATCTCAGCGCAGATTTTGCGCATTTTCCATATGTCAATCCTGATGCTCCCAAGGGGGGGCGTCTATCCATGATCGGAACGGCAGGCCTCATTACCTATAACAGTCTCAACGCCTATATTCTCAAAGGAGATGCCGCCCAGGGGATGGAATATATTTTCGACAGCCTCATGGTGCGCAACTGGGATGAGCCGGACGCGGTGTATGGCCTGGTTGCCAGGGAAGCTGAGCTCGCCGCCGACAAACGCTCCGTCACCTTCTACCTGCGGCCGGAAGCGCGTTTCGCCGACGGATCGCAACTCACGGCAGAGGATGTCGCTTTTTCTTTTGAAATTCTGAAATCAAAGGGGCACCCGTCAATTCGGCTCAATCTCCGCGATGTGGAAGCGGCCAAAGTGCTCTCGCCCACGGAAATCCAGTTCAGCTTCACCGGGGACCAGGTACGGGACCTACCTCTTCTAGTGGCGCAATTGCCGATTTTTTCCAAGGCCTTTTATGCGACCCGTGAATTCGACAAGACAACCCTGGAACCGCCCCTCGGCAGCGGTCCTTACAAGGTTGGCAAATTCATTCAGGGCCGGTTCATAACTTACGAAAAACGTGAGGACTACTGGGCCAAAGACCTGCCCGTGAATGTCGGACGGCATAATTTCAAAGAACTCCGGTATGAATATTACCGCGATCGCACCGCGGAATTCGAAGCTTTGAAATCACAAGCCTTCGATTTGCGGGAAGAATTCACTTCCAAGGTCTGGGCAACCCAGTATGACATAAAGGCAGTCCGCGATAAAAAACTTATCCGGGATACTCTGTCCGATGACCGCCCATCCGGCGCTCAGGGTTTTTTCATCAATGTCCGGCGTGATAAATTCAAGGACATCCGTGTGCGCAAAGCGCTCGATCTCGCCTTTGACTTTGAATGGACCAACAAAAACCAGTTCTACGGTCTCTACGACCGCACGCATTCCTTCTTCGAAAACTCGCAGATGAAAGCTACCGGGCCGATCCCCGATGACGAAAAAGCTCTGCTCGAACCTTTTAATGCGAAACTTCCCGCAAGTGTGTTTCAGGCCCCCTACGCTCCGCCTAAGTCAAACGGCTCCGGTCAGGATCGCCGCCTTTTGCGACAGGCCTCGAAACTCCTTGGTGAAGCGGGATGGTCGCTGAAGGACAACAAGCGCGTCAATGCCAAAGGGGAGATCCTGTCTATCGAGTTTCTGATCTTTTCACCGACATTCGAACGGATCATCACCCCGTTTATCAAGAACCTTAAATTGCTCGGTGTCCCCGCCAATATCCGGCGGGTCGATCCGGCCCAGTATCAGGAACGGCTGAAAAGCTTTGATTTCGATATTACCACCCAGCGCTACGTGATGCCCAATACACCCGGAGCGCAACTTCGGAATTACTGGGGATCCCGGGCGGCGGAAATTCGCGGCAGCCTCAATCTCGCGGGAATTAGCGATCCCGTTGTCGATGAGCTGATTGAAAAAGTGATTGGTGCCAAAACCCGACCCGAAATGTTTGTTGCCGCCAGGGCCCTGGATCGGGTCCTGCGGGCCGGTCACTACTGGATCCCCCAATGGTACAAGGCATCCCACAATGTCGCTTACTGGGATAAGTTCTCCCGCCCCGCGAAAAAAGCCCGTTATAACCGGAGCATCATCGAAACATGGTGGTTTGATGCCGACAAGGCTGCTAAGTTGGAAGCGAATTAACGGCCCGGAGACCCCGCTCATATGACAGCATATATTATCAGACGTTTACTGCTGATGATCCCAACCCTGTTTGGAATTATGCTGGTGAGTTTTATCATCGTTCAGTTCGCGCCGGGAGGGCCGGTCGAAAAGGTTATTGCCCAGCTTACGGGAACGGATGTCTCCGCGACAGCCCGTATCGGTGGCAGCGAAGGGTCCGATTTCGGCACCGGCAACCAGTCCCAGCAATCGGGAGCGTCCGGCGATGCCGGTACGTCCTCCAAATATCGCGGCGCTCAGGGGCTCGATCCGGAGTTTATCGCCCAGCTTGAGAAGCAGTTTGGATTTGATCGCCCGGCCCATGAGCGTTTTTTTCTCATGATCGGCAATTACCTGACGTTTGATTTTGGATCCAGCTATTTCCGCGATGTCAGCGTCATTGATCTCATAATCGAGAAAATGCCGGTTTCGATTTCCCTCGGCCTCTGGATGACCCTCATTTCCTATGGCATTTCCATTCCTCTGGGAATCAGAAAGGCGGTCAGCGACGGATCAAAGTTCGACATCTGGACCAGCGCCGTCGTCGTCGTCGGTTATGCCATACCCGGATTCCTGTTTGCCGTTCTGCTGATCGTTCTGTTTGCCGGCGGAACATTCCTTGACTGGTTTCCGTTGCGTGGCTTGACATCGGAGAACTGGGAACAACTTTCCTGGCCCGCGAGGATTGTCGACTATTTCTGGCACCTGGCGCTGCCGCTGACAGCGATGGC
>JANQOC010000094.1 GCA_028279265.1 Hyphomicrobiales bacterium | reverse complement strand
CGATGAACTCTTAATCCCGACTTCCTTTGCCACTTCCCGAAAGCTGAAGCCATTATAACCCCGTTCCCGCACGAGAGCTTCGGCGGCATCGAGAATGTTTTGCTCCCTGTTTTCCATTATCGTAATCTCAACTATCTATCAGTTGATAGATAACCCTTGACACCGGCAGATGCAACACCATATGGTCGTTATCCCCTTATCTATCTATCGATAGATAGAAGTGGTCGCGGGATGGGATGGGGTTATGGTCATTGGAAGCTGAAAGATTGAAACTGAAGCTGTGGAATTGGGCTAGAAGCCGAGACGATCGAACAAAAATAGGAAACAAGACGATCAATCAAAGATGAGATTAGACGCGGTGGAACCAAAAACAGTACTGGAATGATCGAATAATTTGGGAATTGGAACAGCGGAACAAAGTTAGGAGCTGAGACGCGGCACCCAGATAGGAACAGCGTCGATCAATCAAAGATGAGATTCGAGACGGTGGAACCAAAGACAGGAATCGGGACCACGTAACAAAGATGGGAAACAAAACGGTGGATCGAAGTCAGGAAAAGGCTCGACCGAACAAAGATTGGACCGGGACGGCAGAACATGAACGGGAACCGGGATGGCGGAACCCTGATCGCCTGCCGCCCGGGACTGGCTTTGTCGCACCTGACCTCGTCACATCTGACCTTGTCGCGCCTGGGCTTGTTGTGTCTAATCTTGTCGCGTCTGGTTTTGTCGTTTCTGGCCCTGTATCGAAAAAAGCGGGATGAATGAGTTGAGCACGATCTATAATAAAATTGGCCTGAATTATACCAATCTGCGGCAGGCCGATCCCCGAATTGCCCATAGCGTGCATTCCGCCCTGGGGCCGGCCCGTTCGATCCTCAACGTCGGGGCGGGCGCCGGATCCTATGAACCCCGGGACAAAGCGGTTACGGCAGTCGAACCCTCCGTCAAAATGATCGGTCAACGCCCTCCTTCGAATGCGACGGTCATCCGGGGCGTCGCTGAGAATCTGCCGTTTGAAGACGACAGCTTCGACGCGGCGATGGCCATCCTCACGATTCATCACTGGTCGGACCAGGAAAAAGGCGTTGCGGAAATGCGCCGGGTGACCCGGGGCAGCATTGTATTCCTCACCTACGATGCGTCCTTTCAGTCCTTCTGGCTACTGGACTATTTTCCCGAATTCATCGCCCTGGATGAAAGGAATATGCCGCTCATGCAGGAATATGAAAACTGGCTTGGAACCGTGGAAATATCACCGGTACCGATCCCCCATGACTGCACGGACGGATTTCTGGCGGCCTACTGGCGACGCCCCTACGCTTATCTCGATGAGAAAGTGCGCACGGGAATTTCCTCTTTCTGGGCGGTCGGCGATGTATCGGACGGGCTGAAAAAGCTTGAGGCGGATCTGGACAGCGGTGCGTGGGAACAGCAGTACGGACATCTCCTCGAACTTGACGAACTGGATTGCGGTTATCGCCTGGTCGTCGCCACTTAAGGCCCTCGCGAACCGACACACATTCATGCAGAAGCAGGAGAAAATTTGAGAAAGGAAGGCCCCGGGCCACCACAGATTTACCAGCTCATTTATTCATTTTATCTATCTATCGATAGATAGTTTATCGGCAAAGAGCATTTGAAATCCGTGTTTGAAACGAGGGTTGAACAGGTTTGAAAACCAAGACTGAAGCAAAGGAGAAAAATATGAGCATTGAAAACACTGAAAACAAAGAGAACGGCCCGGCCGGAGAAACAGCGCTGCTGATCGGCGGCTCCAAGGGCATGGCCCTGGACAGTGCAAAAAGGCTGGCGCGCCGGGGCGTCGACCTGATCCTCGTGGCGCGGGATGCGCCGACACTGGAACAGGCCAATCGCGAGATCCGGGATGAATTCCCTGTCGCGGTCGAAACCCGGTCCGTTGATCTCTATGAGCCTCAAGGGGTAGCCAACCTGGCGCAAGACATCGAGTCAGACACGCGCCACATCAAGTACCTGGTGAATGCCGCGGGCTACTTTAATCCCGTCCCCTTTCTCGACCACACACAGGAAGACTACCGCGCTTACATGGATATCAATGAAGCCCTGTTCTTCATCTCCCAGGCGGCGGCGAAAAACATGAAGGCCCATGGCGGCGGGTCCATCGTCCATATCGGTTCCATGTGGGCAAACCAGGCGATCAAGGCGACGCCGTCTTCGGCCTATTCCATGGCCAAGGCCGGGCTGCACGCCCTGACCCAGCACATGGCGATGGAGCTGGCGGACCACAAAATCCGCGTCAACGCGGTTTCACCGGCCGTTGTCCTGACGACGATCTACAAGGCGTTTATCGAGCCCGACCAGATCGCCGAGACGCTTTCGGGTTTTGACGGCTTTCACCCCATAGGCCGTATCGGCCAGCCCGGGGATGTGGGCTCGGTTATTGATTTCCTGCTGTCCGATGAGGCCGGATGGGTCACCGGCGCGATCTGGGACGTGGACGGCGGTGTTATGGCCGGGCGGAATTAGAACGGGGACCCTTAACCGCAAGAATCAACACCCCTATGGCAATCCATTTCCGGACGCCTTAGACTCCGGTTCTGTTTCCAGTATTCCGGGGATTGCAATGGCCTATGACGAAAAAACTGCTGAGCGCCTCCGGCAGGCGCTCTCAGAAATTCAAGACGTTACGCAAATGAAGATGATGGGAGGCCTCGTCTTTATGAAAAGCGGACACATGTGCTGTGGTGTTTCAGGCCAATCCCTCATGGTTCGCATCGGGCCCGACGCCTATGAGGGAGCATTGTCCAAAAAACATGTGCGGCCGATGGAAATCGGCAAAGGCCGACGCCCGCGCGCCTTTGTCATTGTCGATCCACCGGGCTTCAAGACGGAAAAAGCCCTGGCGTCCTGGATCCGCCGGGGCCTCGACTTCGTTTCGACGCTGCCCCCCAAAAAAGCGAAGAGCAAAAGCTGAACCCGTGCAAAATCCGATCTGATGGCCTCGCCCAACACGCCTGCGCAAAAATTCCGAAAACCAGGCCTGAACTTGAGGATTACCGTTCGACCTCGCTTGAACTCCGTCGTTGACCGACCTGCTGAAACCTGATGACCGAGGAAATCAGGATATAGATCCCCAGGCCGTTGAGCAGATGCCAGAAGATATGGGTACCGGCGGGAAACTGAGTACAGATTTCGGGCAGGCGGTCGATGGTCCGGAAAAATATTGAGGGATAAAAGACCAGGGCCCCGGTCAGGACCGTGAGCCCGATGGGAGAGCCCTGGATCAGCAAGACAAGGCCCACCAGGGTCACAGCCAATATGGGCGGGAAATACAACATCGAGCCGTTGAACCAGGGCGGCAGGGTGAACATGGCCACGACGACGACCAGCCCACCGGCAAGAGCTCCCCAAAGCGGCCAGTTCAGGAACCGGTGCAACGCGAAAATGAAAAACGTAAAGATCAGAATGCCGATGGGGATGACATCGGCCAGAGCGGCCCAGAGGGTTGCCATGGTGTGGAACAGAAAGCTGCCGGTGCCCACCATCACGGTCGCGATAATCAGCGCGTAGACCGGCCAGCGGTCCTCGCGAATACCGCTCTTCTGCAGCAATCGCCAGGCAAAATAGGCGGCGATAAAAAATGACAGGTTGGAAACCGCGTTCAGGGGCTCTGCCCAGAATTCGGCATTTCCGGCACGTTCGCAATAACAGCTTATCTTGTCTGCAAATCCGAGATCAGGTGTACCGCATTGATGAATTGCACCGGCC
>JANQOC010000091.1 GCA_028279265.1 Hyphomicrobiales bacterium | reverse complement strand
GGACTGAATGTGATCGACCTTGTCTGCCGGACTTTGCCGGGAAAAGGCTTCTTCGATGCCAAGGGTTACGGCCAGTCGCTCGACATTTTCCGGACGATCACCCGAAACAACGGCCAGGTCCAGGCCTGCCGCGCGCAACCGATCCAGGGTTGCATGGGCGTCTTCCTTGACCTGGTCCTCGAAGTAGAACAGGAGCGGGTTCTCCCCAGCTTGCCGGAAGCACAGTTCCAGGTAACCGCGATCCACATTCTCCCGGATCTCTGACGTCACGGTTTCTTCAGCGCCGCACCATCGGAGATGACCGAGCCGCACTTCGTCACCCTTGAAGACCCCTTTCAATCCATTGCCCGGAACCTCCTGAATGCCGGAAATGTCAGCAGGCACGATGCCCTGTTGGGAACAGGCGGCATAGAGCGCGGCGGACAGCGGATGCAGGCTCTCCCGTGCCAGGGCAGAGGCAACCGCCAGCTTGTCCCGGTCGTAGGATGCAAGTTCACCCACCAGCTTTGGCTGGCCCAGGGTCAGGGTTCCGGTCTTGTCGAAGACGACGGCGTCGATGCCGGCGAGTTTCTCCAGCGCCGCCCCGTCCTTCAGCATGATGCCGTTCTGGAAAAGCCTGGAGCTGGCCACGGTCTGAACCACGGGAACCGCCAGACCGAGGGCACAGGGGCAGGTGATGATCAGCACCGATATGGCTATCAGGAGCGCCGTGTAGGCATCGCCTCCTGTCCAGAAAAACCAGCCGGTGAAAGTCAGCGCTGCGATAATGTGAACGGCCGGTGCATAGATACGCGCAGCCGTATTGGCAAGACGCACATAGTCCGCCTTGCCCTGTTCCGCCGCTTCCATTAGGCGGATCATCTCGGCCAGGAATGTGTTTTCACCGCTGGCCGTCACTTCCAGCTCCAAAGGGCCGGTCAGGTTCATGATTCCCGCCTGGACAATGTCGCTCTCGGATACCGGTTCCGGCGTCGCCTCCCCTGTCACGATCGATCTGTCGAGATCGCTTGTACCCCGGAGAATCACGCCGTCAACGGGAATACGCTCTCCGGCAGCGACAAAAACCTGCATACCCGAGTGTATTTCACTTGTCGGACGGAATTTGCGTTGGCCGTCGGACTCGATGACCATCGCGCCGGGTGCCGACAAAGACAACAGGTGCGAAATCGTCGAACGGGCTTTCTCCCGCATCATATGGTCAAGGTAACGGCCGATGAGCAGGAAAAAGAGCAGCATCACCGCAGCATCAAAGTAAGCGTCCTCACTCCGGAAAATGGTCTGGGCAAGGCTCATCCCCGTGGCCAGGATAACCGCGAGAGATATAGGCACGTCCATGTTGAGCTGGCGGTTCTTCAGAGCGGCGAAGGCCGAACGATAGAAAGGGCGCCCTGCATAGACAACCGCCGGCAGGGCAATCAGAGCGGAAATCCAATGGAATAGAACACGGGTGGATTCCGTGGCCCCGGACCAAACGGAAACCGACAGCAGCATGATGTTCGCGGCGGCAAAACCCGCAACCGCCAGGCTCTTCAGGAGATCGGCCCCCGGTTTGTCATTGCGTTCCAGCTCCGCTTCCGCGGCAAACGGGTAGACCTTGAAACCAAGCCCCTTGATCCGGTCAATGAAGTCTTCCGGTTTGGCGCCGGCCGCCTCCCATTCGACAGCGACCCGCTTGCTCGAGAAATTTACCCGTGCCTGGGTAACCGAGGGATGGCTGTGGAGGGAGTCCTCGATACGCTTGATACAACCGGCGCAATGAATGTCTGGCACCAGGAGAGACAGCGCCAGTTTTCCACGGCCGGCAGGCCTCGTGAAAGCAAGCAGCTCTGAATGTTCTGCGGCGGTCGCCATATCGAACATCTGTGTCATCGTTCAAGCGCTCCAAAAGATAGACATCCAATCCGGATCGAGTCACGAACTCTACCGAATTCTGAGCCGGTAGACCTTGTCGAACTCGCCGCCCTTACCGTCACGGGCGACAATGCGCAAATTCCACAAGCCCAGGGCAATATCTCCCCGATATACGAACTGTCCGGGACCGTTTTCCCTGAAACTCAATTCGTGGTCGTCATTTTCATGGGACGGGCGCTGCATTTTGGCGGTCACCTGCAATCCTGAAAGGGACTCGCCCTCCCGGTCGCGAAATCTCAGGACGACGCCGGTCTTTTCAACCACGAGCTCGCTTTGCCATCCTTTTGCTTTTTGCCGATCCGTCTTCGCCTGCAGCTTATTGAAATCCTGACTGGCGACGTAGCTGTTCTTGACCACCAGGCCCGTCCAGCTGCGAGTGGCAAATACAGCAAGAACAATGTTCACGGCAATAATGACACCGAAAAAAGAAACGATGAGAATCGCCATATGACGTCCGGTGAACTGCTTCTCGCGCCTTGTCGCTGTTTTCACGGTTGCCACTTTCTCTTTACCCTCCGCTGTTCGCCTGCCAGGAATGCCGTCGCTATCTAATTGGCCGAACGGAACACGGTTTCCGTCGAAATCGACTCTGTTTTATTGACGTCCTCAACAACAAAGCGGAATTCCATACTGCTACCGCTGATGTTCTCGCCATTGACTTTGACGAATATCTTGACTTTTTTGAGCGTATTGGCATCGACGCTGATAGCGACCTGGTCAGAAGGTCCGAGGTTGGATCCGGGCATGGTCATGCTCGCCCCTTCCAGCCCTTCCGTTCGCAAAATGAAATCCCTGGGCTGGGTAATCATATTCAGGACCTTGATCGTGTAGCCATTGCGGATCGATCCATCGGAAAGCTGCACGAAGAGCGGATTGCGATCGTGAAGGACATTGAGATCCAGGCGATCACGCACCAGGAGCCCATAAAGAATGATCAAGCCGATCAGGCCCCAGACTCCGAAATAAAGGAACGTTCGCGGGCGGATGAAAGACTGCCAGGATGTCGGCTGGGCGTTTCCCTGTTTCGCCTCATTGTAAGTATCCAGGGTGGAGTAGGATATCAGCCCCCTGGGTTTGCCAACCTTTTCCATGACGCCGTCACAGGCATCGATGCACAGGGCACAGGTGATGCATTCGAGTTGCTGCCCGTCTCTGATATCGATGCCCATGGGGCAGACCGCCACACACTGATTGCAATCCACGCAATCCCCAAACGGATTGTCCTCAGGCTGGTTCTTTTTCTGGTGCCTGGATCGGGGTTCGCCGCGCCAGTCATTATAGGTGACGACCAGGGAATGCTCATCGAGCATGGCCGCCTGAATTCGCGGCCAGGGACACATATAGGTGCAGACCTGCTCGCGCATGAAGCCTGCAAATACATATGTGGTCGCGGTCAGGATCCCCACCGTCGTATAGGCAACGGGGTGGGCTTGAAACGTGAAGAAGTCCCGGGCCAATGTCGGCGCATCGGCGAAATAGAAGATCCAGGCGCCGCCGGTGGCCATGGCGATCAGCAGCCAGATCCCGTGTTTCAATATCCGCTTCCTGAACTTGTCAAAGTTCCAAGGCCCCTTGTCGAGCTTGATGCGGGCATTGCGATCCCCTTCGAGCCAGCGTTCGACCACAAGGAACAGATCGACCCAGACAGTTTGCGGACACGTATAACCGCACCAGGCTCGGCCGATGGAAGACGTAATGAGAAAGAGCCCGACCCCGGCCATGATCAGCAATCCGGCGACAAAAATCAGTTCCTGGGGCCAGATCTCGATAAAGAAGAAGTAGAACCGTGCATTGGCCATATCCACGAGCACGGCCTGGTCCGGAGCGTGAGGGCCCCGGTCCCAGCGTATCCATGGCGTGATGTAGTAGATGCCGAGGGTGATGATCATCACCCACCACTTCAGGCTGCGAAACGTTCCCGCGACACGCTTGGGGAATATCTTGATCCGCGCCTGATAGAGGCTACGCTCTTCCTTGCTGTTGACGGCCTTGACGTCAACACGCTCGAATTTCGTACTTTTACCGGCATCTTCTAACGTTGAGCTCATGAGTATGGCTAACTGCTATCTTCAGATGTTATGGACCTAGTTTGCATTCAAGGCCGCGGTCTCCTGCTCGCCGCCACCCAGAGAATGAACATAAAGCGTCAGTTTCTTTATCGTCTCCAGATCCAGTCTCTGCCCCCAGGCCGGCATGACCGAATTGCGGGCGTTGGCGATCGTTTCGACGATTTCCTCCTTGCTGTTGCCATAGAGTGTAATGGCGTTGTTCAGGGGTGGCGCACCGAGTTCACGGTTACCGACGCCGCCTTCCGCATGACAGGATACACAGTTTTCCTCATAAATGGGAGCACCGCGTTTTGCCGCTTCGCCATCGGTTTCGTTGTTGGAGAGCGATAAAGTATATTCAGCGACATCGTTGATTTGATTCTTATCGAGAATTTCATCGGTGCCGAAGGCCGGCATGTCGGACAGGCGTGTATCTTCGTCTTGTTCGAAACGTATGCCATGACGGATCGTCAGGAATATATCGTCAAGGGACCCGCCCCAGAGCCATTCGTCATCGTTGAGGTTGGGGTAACCCTTGCTCCCTGCAGCACCGGATCCGTGGCACTGGACACAATTCACCAAGTAGGCCGAGCGCCCACCGGCAACGGCAAATTCCAGGAGATCACTGTTCTTGCGAATTTCCGCCAGGGGAAGTTTTTCGATTTGCTCGAGGAAACTTTTCTTCGCATCATCGGCCAGCTTCAGCTCTTCGACCACTTCCGCGCGGCTTGAATATCCGAGAAACCCTTTAGTCGAATCGGTGATCAGCGGAATTGCCGGATAGGCGATACAATAACCGGCTGCCCAAATTACCGTGATGTAAAATGTCCAGAGCCACCATCGCGGCAGGGGGGAATTCAACTCCTTGATTCCGTCCCATACATGGCCCGTTGTGTCTGTACCGCTTAGTTCGTCTTTTTCAATCTGGGTCATGAATTTTCATCCTCTTTCAAGGGAATCTTGGCATGTTCTTCATAAATTTTCTTTGACCCCGGTCGGAAGGCAAAGAATACCACGGCCAGGAACAGGACGAAGAGATAGACCAGCCCCCAGCTATCGGCAAAGTGTCGCAGACTTTCGTAATCCCAGTTCATAATGAACTCCTAACGATAATCTTGTTTCGGTTCATAGTCTGAGAAATCGACCAGCGTGCCGAGCATCTGCAGATAGGCGACAAGCGCATCCATCTCCGTGATCTGGTTCGGCTGACCATCGAAATCGCGAATTTGTGCCTTGGGATAGCGCTCCTGCAGCGCGTCGCCGCCGTCCGCATCCGGATTGGCCTGGGCCTCGAGGTCCGCCTTCGCATTTTCAATCATGGCATCATCGTAGGGAACACCGACAAAACGGTTGGCCTTCAGATGATCGGCAATCTTGTCGTAATTCAGCGGCGTCTTCGCCAGGAACGGATATCCGGGCATAATCGATTCAGGTACGATGGAACGCGGCGCAATCATATGCTGGACATGCCAGGCATCCGAATAGCGGTTTCCAACCCGTGCCAGATCTGGACCTGTTCGCTTTGAGCCCCACTGGAACGGATGGTCGTACATGCTTTCAGCAGCCAGGCTGTAGTGACCATAGCGTTCGACCTCATCGCGGAAAGGACGCACCATCTGGCTGTGGCAGTTATAGCAGCCTTCCCGCACATAGATATTGCGTCCCTTGAGTTCCAAGGGCGTATAAGGCCGCATGCCCTTCACTTTCTCGATCGTGTTTTCAAGATAGAAAAGGGGTGCAATCTCCACGATCCCGCCAACGGTGACAACGAGCAGGCTGAGGACCAACAGGAGCGTTGCGTTTGTTTCAATGATTTTATGATTAAACATATTCAATTCTCTCCTGTCTATCGTTAGGCGGTTGCCGCGACAGCGGGTTCAAATGGACGCTCCTGACGAGTTTCCCCCTGTGTGGTTTTGTACAGGTTGTAAACCATCACCAGCGCGCCTGAGAGATAGAGAAGGCCACCAACCGCTCGGACAACATAGAACGGGTGCATGGCTGCGACTGTTTCCACGAAACTGAATTCAAGGAATCCGAGGGAGTCGTAGGAACGCCACATCAGACCTTGCATAATACCTGAAACCCACATGGCCGCGGCGTAGAGAACAATACCCAGTGTCGCCAGCCAGAAATGCCAGTTGACCAGGCGCAGGCTGTAGAGCTCTTCCCGGTTCCAAAGTTTGGGAAACAGGAAGTACATGGCACCGAAGGAAATCATGCCGACCCAGCCAAGGGCACCGGAGTGAACGTGACCAATGGTCCAGTCGGTATAGTGACTGAGGGAATTCACCGCCTTGATCGACATTACCGGACCTTCGAAAGTCGACATGCCATAAAAGGCGATCGCGAGAACCATCATCTTGATGACCGGATCCGTGCGGATCTTGTCCCACGCCCCCGACAGTGTCATCAGGCCGTTGATCATGCCGCCCCAACTCGGCATCCACAGCATAATAGAGAACACCATACCCAGGGTCTGTGCCCAGTCCGGCAGGGCTGTGTAATGCAGATGGTGCGGTCCGGCCCAGATATAGAGAAAGATCAGGGACCAGAAGTGAACAATGGAGAGGCGGTAGGAATACACCGGTCGTTCAGCGCGTTTGGGAACAAAATAGTACATCATGCCAAGGAAACCGGCGGTCAGGAAGAAACCGACAGCATTGTGGCCATACCACCACTGGGTCAGGGCATCCTGAACACCGGCAAAGGCGGAATAGCTTTTGACCCCGAGCAGAGATACGGGAATCGACAGATTGTTGACGACGTGGAGCATGGCCACGGTGACAATGAACGAGAGGTAGAACCAGTTGGCCACGTAGATGTGGGGTTCCTTGCGCTTGAACAGCGTCCCCAGAAAGACCAGCAGGTACACCACCCAGACAATCGTCAGCCACAGATCCACGTACCACTCGGGTTCGGCATATTCTTTACTCTGAGTAATCCCGAGCACATAACCGGTAGCCGCAAGTACGATAAACAGCTGATAGCCCCAGAATACGAACCAGGCACCCGATACCGACGCCAGTTTGGCACTGCAGGTTCTCTGAACCACATAAAAACTCGTGGCGATCAGCGCATTGCCACCAAAGGCAAAGATCACAGCAGAGGTGTGTAAGGGTCGCAGACGGCCGAAATTGGTGTAAGCCGTATCGAAATTCAGTTGCGGGAAGGCGAGCTGAAGGGCGATAACCAGACCGACGGTAAAACCGATGACGCCCCAGAAAACGGTGGCGATACACGCTGCCCGGACGACGCCATCTTCATATTTGCTTGGCGGATCCGAAGAATCGCTCAAAAATTTGTAAGTGCGCATTTGGTAGATTGCACCTACGACACATAACAGGAAGACGATCCAGGCATGTGTTTGAAATAAAACATCATCGCTTCGCGCTGCCAGGATGAGGACCAAAAATCCAACAATCCCGGTAATTCCAAGCTGAATGGCTGAAGTCATATTTCCACCCCCTCTTCGATCCAGAGTCACAAAAGATCACAGATGATCGATGTCAGAAAAATACTAGTGTGAAGTTACAGAAGGTAGATAGCTCAAACAACGAAAATCCAATTTGATTTAGATCAAGGTTTCTGAAGATTATCTGTCAAATAGTCAGGAATGCTCAATTCAAGCAACTTTCTAGATGTCAACAGAGATTGAAAATGAAAAACCCGCTTGACACGGAGCCAATTTCAGATCTCAGAAATCGTTCAGGTAATGTCAATCCACTGAACGCGATTCGCAAGAACCACAGATTTCATATTTATGTCTGTGATGCGATAGAAGAAGTCGCCAACGATCTGCCCGACAGAATCGATCCGGACCGGTGTATGCGCATTGCAGACACCCTGACTCGCGAATTACCGATGCATCACGCAGACGAAGAACAGGGTCTGTTTCCCCTGCTGAAAAAGCGGTCACTGCCAGATGACCGCATGCCCAATATTTTGCAGGAACTGGCAAGGCAACATGCGATTGATTCGGATCAGGCAGCAGAACTGCTGGACCCCATGTCGAGAATTGCGACGGGCAAAACCGTTAAAAATCCGGACATGTTGGGCTATATGTTTCGCAGCTTCGTCGAAACTTACCGCCGGCACCTGATCTGGGAGATCGAATTCCTGTTGCCCCTGGCACATAAGCGACTTTACTCCGAGGATCTCGTGGATTTAAAAATCCAGATGATGAACCACAGGGAAAAGCCTGCAAAACTAATGGGTTGATGGGGGGGAGATGGCCTAAAGTTCGTGACCGGCCAGCTGTGCAAGGGCATCCAGATCAGGGATTTCGATGTGCCGCTTGTCAATAATATTAATCAGCTTCATTGTCTTTAAACGCGTAAACTGGCGGCTCACGGTTTCGATTGTCAGCCCCAGATAGTCGGCCATGTCAGCTCGCGTGATCGGCAATTCGACAAATCCACCAAGGTTGGTACACCCGACCAGCGCCGAGCGTTTGGCAATCATGACCAGGAGATCCGCGACTTTCTCCTCAGCGGTTTTACGCCCCAGAAGCACCATCCATTCCCGCGCCGCATCCAGCTCGTTCAGAGTGGTCTCGAAAAGTTTCTGCTTCAGATTGGGAAACTTTTTCAGCATGCCCTCGAACCTGTCGTGCTGGAAACAGCAGAGCTCGACATCCGTCGCGGCTTCGGCAAAATTGGAGCTGTAATTTTTGTAGGCACGCCCGAGAAAATCCGGTGGAAACAGAAGGCCGACAATTTGCTGGCGGCCATCGGGCAGAAACTTGCTCAGCTTGACAACACCGGAAACAACATTAGCGAAATAGTCGATGGGTTCTTCATCTGAAACGATGACATCACCAGCCTTGAGTTTTCGAGGACGCGCAATTTGATTGAGGTGGATGAGTTCCTCTTCGCTCAGCACCCCGCAAATCGAGTGATGGCGCACGGCACAACTCTCACATCGGCTGAGAGATTTGCCGATGTCCGGAACCTCCGTCTTGGTTTGAACTGTGCTCATTCCAGTACTTTCTCTTTCCCCCGACCGAACAGGTCCGAGATATTGGAATTATTCCCTATTTTGGGAGCAAGTGAAACCAATTTCTTGATCGTTTCATGACAATTTATTTAAGAAATCTCAATTAACCGGTTTGGTATGC
>JANQOC010000082.1 GCA_028279265.1 Hyphomicrobiales bacterium | reverse complement strand
TGAAAAATAGAATTGAGAAGGCGCGTGGCCTGCAGCTCCGGACTTAATCCCCGATTTGGGTCAATTGCACCGGACTATTTTCAGTTCCTTACGTGAACGCTGCTTGTTGTCTTCCTTTTCTGTTTCCTCTGATTTGTTGCGTGACCTGCGGTTTGGCAGGGAAATCCGGTTCTAGAATTCAATTCCGATCTGGGCTTTGACACCTGACCGGAACGGATGCTTGATTTGCGTCATCTCAGTGACCAGATCGGCAATTTCAATGAGTTCGTCCTTGGCATTTCGGCCGGTAATAACGATGTGCTTGTCTTCGGGCTTGTTTTTCAGGGTATCGAGGACATCCGCGAGGTCGAGATAATCGTAGCGCAACACAATGTTGAGCTCGTCAAGGAGCACAATCTTGATGTCGGGATCCTCAATTAGGGTTTTCGCGTATTCCCAGGCCGTGTTCGCCGCTGCAATATCCCGCTGTCTGTCCTGTGTGTCCCAGGTAAATCCTTCACCCATGGCCCGCATGGTCACCTGCTCGGGAAAATGATCGAGTATGTTCCGTTCTCCGGTTTCCCAGACCCCCTTGATGAACTGGACGATTCCCACATTGTAGCCATGGCCGAGGCAACGCATGATCAAACCGAATGCAGCGGTGGATTTCCCCTTGCCCTTGCCCGTATGAACGATGAGCAGTCCTTTTTCAACGGTCTTTGTTGCCAGAATTTTATCCCGAGCGGCTTTTTTCTTGCGCATTTTATCCGCGTGGCGCTGGTCCAGCTCTTCTTCTGTCATTTGATCGGTTTTCTTGGCCGACATAAGGTCTTCCTCCCTCAATCGGATGAATTATGACACAAATCGAGGATATCGCGGTAGGCTGAATTTGACTTGGGGTGCCAGATTTCGCGATCAATGGCTTCTCTAAAGCGCGAAGCCATTTCATTTAATCCCGCGGGATTGGTCTGCTGGATAAACGTTCGGACCTCCTCGTTCCCGAGATAGGCATCATAGGCCAGCTGAAAATGATGGTCCTTCACTGCATTCGTGGTCGCCGCAAAGGCGAACAAATAGTCGACGGTGGCCACCATCTCGAACGCCCCTTTGTAACCGTGACGCATAACACCCTCAATCCATTTCGGGTTCGCAACCCGGGACCGGATGACCTTGCCGATTTCATAGTCGAGGGTGTTTATTCTCGGTCGTTCGGGCCTGGAATGATCATTGTGATAAACCTGAGGAGCTTCCCCCTTGAGGTGACTGACGGCCGCGGTCATGCCGCCTTCAAACTGATAATAATCATCGGAGTCCAAGAGGTCATGTTCTCGATTGTCCTGATTTTGCACGACAGCTTCCAATGACCCCAGGCGTTCCCGAAACTGTTGCTCTTCCGATTGCCCCTGGATACCGGAACCATAGGCGTACCCGCCCCATGCAATATAGTTTTCCGCGAGTTCGGATTGGGCTTCCCAGAATTTTTCGTCAATGAGAACCTGCAGTCCGGCCCCGTAAGCTCCAGGTTTCGAGCCAAAAACGCGGAACGATGCCCGCCGCGCGGCTTCGTTAGGGTCCAGGCCCGATTTTACCAATCGTTCAACCTCGGACTTTCTGGCGGCTTTGATGGGATTTTGATCATCCTCTTCTTCTTCGAGATCGGCGATTGCCCTGACGGCAGAGTCAAACAGATCAATCTGAGCGGGAAAAGCATCGCGGAAGAACCCGGAAATACGCAGGGTTACATCAACTCTTGGACGGCCGAGTTCTGCGGCGGTGATAATATCAAAACCCGTTACCCGGCCATTGGCCGCATCCCATACCGGCCTGGCCCCGATCAAGGCAAGAGCCTGGGCAATGTCGTCACCGCCTGTTCTCATATTTGATGTGCCCCAGACCGACAAACCCATGGCCTTGAGCCAGTTCCCATGGTCCTGAACGTGACGTTCCACGAGAAGCTCGGCGGATCGCCTCCCGAGTTCCCAGGCTGTTGGGGTTGGGACGGTCCGGTTGTCCACGGAATAAAAGTTGCGACCCGTGGGCAAAACATCTATGCGGCCGCGGGTGGGAGCACCGGAAGGGCCGGGTTGTACGAATTCACCGTCCAGCGCTTTGATAACGGATTGAATTTCCTGCACACCGCTTGCAACCAGGCGCGGTTCGATGTCCTCGGCGATCTCTCTGAGAACGGCTGAGGTCTGGGGAAGATCGGGATGATGGTCCAGGGTTTCAACGAGTTCGAGGGCGCAAAATTCAAGACGTTCGACTGTATCCCCCAGGCTGCGCCAGGGATCCCCGGACTGTTTGACCAAAATATCCGGTCGCGGTCCTTCCCAAGGAGATCCGAATTCACAATCCAGGGGATCAAAATCACCGAGCTGCAAATCCTCTGCCAAGGCTCTTATCAGGGAGGCTTTTTGGTTTTGGCCGATCCCGCGGGGAAGGCGGGTCAGGGAGACAAGAAGCTCTTGACGCTGGCGTTTTTCCGGTGGTCGCCCCAGAATGTGCAAGCCATCGCGGATCTGGGATTCCTTGAGTTCGCAAAGATAAGTATCAAGGATGTTCAGTGTTTCTGTTTCCGACAGTTCTTCAGAAAGACCGCAATCCGCTGCAATTTCCGATGATTGGCTGAGCGTAAGTATCTGCTCTCGCAAAACTTTTGCCCGTCTCTGGTCCATGCCCATGGCCAGATAGTACTCATCGATCAGGCCTTCGAGCTCCCGATGGGAGCCGTAGCTTTCCGCGCGTGCCATCGGCGGTGTGAGATGGTCAATGATTACTGCCGTCGACCGTCGCTTGGCCTGTGCACCTTCCCCGGGATCGTTGACAATAAAGGGATAAATCAGGGGCATCGGTCCCAATACAATCTCCGGATAGCAGGTCTGGGAGAGGGCGACGGATTTACCCGGCAACCATTCCTGGTTCCCGTGTTTGCCATTTTGAATCACACAGTCGGCACCGTAAATTTCTCGTATCCAAAAATAAAATGCGAGATAGTTGTGGGGAGGAACCAGGTCCGGGTCGTGATAGCTGTCTTTGGGATCGATATTGTAGCCGCGCGCCGGTTGTATGGCGACGACAACATGACCAAATTGGTGTACGCCGAGATGGAATGCCCCTTCTGAGACAAAGGGATCGGTTTCAGGCGGGCCCCAGCGTTCCATGATCTCGGTAACAATGGCTGGGTCCAATGTGGTGAGGAAAGCTCGATAGTCATCCAGATCAAGCCTGTGTTCCCCGGGTTTCGGCACTTCGTGGAGCGCATTGGTGGGGCCGGCCTGAAGTATATCCATGATCTCCTGCCCGGCTTTTGGGACAGGATCGACATGATAGCCCGCGCGGTCCAGCGCAGACATCAGGACCTGCGTGCTTTCCGGCGTGTCGTAGCCGACACCGTTGGCAAGGCGTCCATCCTTATTGGGATAGTTGGCAAGGATTATCGCAATCTTTTTCCTGCTATTGGGGATCCTGCGCAAACGTGCCCATGCTGAAGCGAGTTTACAAGTAAAGCGAATGCGGTCGGCTTTTTCCTGATAACTCACGGTCCGGGTCTGGACGAGTTCCAGGCGATCAGAGAACTTTTTAAAAGAAAGCGCGCGCGTGATAAGCCGGCCATCGATCTCGGGCAGAACTACGTTCATGGCCAGGTCGCGAGCCGTCAGGCCCTGAGTTTGCTCTTCCCAGGTTTGTTCATCCGAACCCGAAAGTATAACCTGCAGGACCGGGCAATTGGGAGCTAGAAGCGGGTTTTGTGCTTGCGAGTCACCATAAGCCGAAACGGCAAATCCTGTGGTATTCAGAATGATATCGGGAGAGCTCTCCTGGAACAGGCCCTCGACAATTTTAGCTGAAAGCGGATCTTTTAAACTGCCGACATAGATCGGCAAGGGGTTCAATCCCTGCTGGCAAAGTTCCTTGATGATTGCCTTGATGGGGGACAGATTATCGCCGATGATCAACGCCCGGTAGAATATGATCGCAGCAACCGGAGCCTGGGCTTTCCAGAATGGTTTGAGATCGGAGACTTTCGGCAGATCCAGACCAGGCCAGTAAAGGCCGGCATCTAGTAGCTTGACGGCACCTGGGGGCGGGGGGGATTGATGAACGAGATGAGCGCAATACAGCAGAGCATTTTTATAATTTTCCGGACCACCCTCCACAAAATAGGACCGTAACTGTTCCACTTGATTCATGGGTATCGTTGAACGGTTCTGGAGTTCCGGATCGGGTTTGGCATCGCCCGGAAGAACCACCAGTTCGATGGGCCGGTCGCTCACCAGGTTCTGCAATTGCTCAAGTCCGTAAGTCCAGTAGGAAGCCCCGCCCAACAAACGCAGCACAATTAATTTCGATGATTCGAGTGTCTTTTCCCGATAGAGGTCCACCGAAAGCGGGTGGGAGAGTTGCAGGAGGTTAGCGAGGCGGAGGGTTAGAGGATTGTCCCCGAGATCATCACGGGCCCGGGCAAGTGCTGCAATCTCTGAGTCCGCTGCCGAAATGATGACCACATCTCCGGCGGACTGCTCCAGATCAATGGCCTCGGAGCCATCATTGATAGGAGCAGTTTGTGTCGCCAGAATATGCATAAGGGTTGCCGATCATCCGTCACCGGCAAGAGCCGAGACGATGGCATTGCGATCCAGTCCCGCATGTCCAATAAGAATGAGATTTGAAATTTGCTGTTCATCCGTTTGCCAGGGCCGGTCATAGTACGAATTCACACGCGGCCCCGCCGCCTGAACGATCAGTCGCATGGGCTTGTTGTCTTCTGCGAGGATACCCTTTATGCGCAGGATATTGTGTTCGCGAATAATATCTGAGAGGCGGTTGAGAAAAACCTCCCGGGACCCCAGAGGCGGAATTTGGATGTGCAGATTTTCAAAATCTTCGTGATCATGATCGTCATGGTCATGATGATGGGACGATGAAGGGCGTGTTGCCCGTGTGGAGTTTTCCCAAAGTCCGAGGATCACCTCAAGTCTGAGTTCACCGTTTTGCGAGGGAATAACGGTAACGCCTTCGGGGCTTCTGGTTTCGAGGTCATCGCGAATTTTTTCAATGTCTGATTTATCCAGCAAATCAGCTTTGTTCAGGATAATCATGTCTGCCGTTTCGATTTGATCCTCGAAGAGTTCACTAAGAGGACTTTCGTGATCAATTTCTTCGATCATCTGACGATGGGTCTCGACAGCGGCTTCATCGGCAGCAAATTGCCCGTCCTTCAGGGCGGCGCCGTCGACAACCGTAACAACACCATCAAGATTTACCTTGGTCCGTATTTCCGGCCAGTTGAAAGCGCGGACCAGCGGTTCCGGAAGAGCCAGACCGGAGGTCTCGATTATGATATGTTCAGGCGGGATCTCTTTCTCCAGCAGGCGCTCCATTGTCGGAATAAAGTCGTCGGCAACGGTGCAGCATATACAGCCATTGGCGAGCTCGACGATGTCATCATCCGTGCAGAGTTCGTTACCGCATCCCTTGAGTAGATCTCCGTCGATTCCCACATCTCCAAATTCATTGATAATCAGAGCAATACGCCGATTATCGTTATTCTGCAGGATGTTCTGAATAATCGTCGTTTTACCGGCGCCAAGAAAACCGGTAATCACCGTTGCTGAAATTTTTTCTGATAGGGACATGAGTTTTTAAATATCTCGTCTGAAGTTTCCGTGAATTGGAATGAAAATCGAGTCTGAAGAATTCCCTGATCCGGAATATTTGTTGCTGATCGGAATCTAAAGGGATAGGCCCATCGATGCAGGAACCGTCCACACTTTAACAGGTTCTCCCGGCTTGAATTCAGAAATGCCGGGATCTGTAACTTGATTGGATGGGATTGGAAGGCACCCGGCTCTATGGGGGTGCGGATTGCGCCTGGGCGCATGACTTGAATGCATTTCTATTCTCCCCTCTGTCCACCCGACAGAATTGGCGAAGCCTCCAAGGGCTCCGGATTGCATGAGCGGCAGGTTTCCTGGCTTGCGGGTCTTTGGATTTGACGTTCGCCTTCCCGGTTTCCCAGTGGACGAATTGAACGTCAACCTCGCCGCTTACAGTTGCGGGGGCAGCCCCGGACTTGGATCATCTCCGCACCGGGTTCCCTCTTGACGTCACCTCCTTCGTTTCAAAGCAGGGACGTACCGCTTTATGCCGCTAGTGTTGCCATTCCAGTCAAACTCCGTCAAGCCGTTAATTGGAAAGGCGTCACCGGGAACAGGCCATAACGGCACTAATGAGACAGCAGTTCTCCCAGTATTTCACCGGCATGCTTGCAATCTGCGGTGGATACATCGAGATGCGTTACAATTCGGATTGTTTTTGGACCCATGGCATTCATGTACAGGCCTTTTTCCCGGGCTTGCTGCACCAGGTCCATGGCGGACAAATTAGGATTTGAGATATCAAAATAGATGATATTCGTCTCCACGGTGGATAAATCGAGATCAACTGCCGGCAGGGGAGCCAGTACCTCGGCGATCAGGCGGGCGTTGGCATGGTCCTCTTTCAGTCGCTGCCAATTGTGATCGAGAGCATGGAGGGCGGCGGCGGCGAAGAATCCGACCTGACGCATGGCGCCGCCGAGCATTCTTCTGAAACGTACCGCATCCCTGATCAGGTCCGACGATCCGGCGAGCATGGAACCTCCCGGCGCACCAAGACCCTTCGTCAAGGCGACCATCACAAGGTCAAAGGGATCTGCAAGTTCTGCGAGCGACAATCCGGTTTCAACCTGAGCATTCCATAACCGCGCTCCGTCCAGATAGGTGGAAATATTTTGGGATCGGGCCGACTTGCAAATTTCTATGATTTCGTTCTGCGGCCAGATCGTACCCCCTGCCCTGTTGTGGGTATTTTCAACCAAAACCAGTGTTGTCGGAGGATAGACCTGATGCCCCCTCGGTTTGATCGCTTCAGAGAATTCGGCTGCAGAAAAGCCACGGCGATTGCCGATAATCGTAAATTGAATGCCGGCATTTTTTGCAGAACCGCCGGCTTCATGAAAAATCGAATGGGCACCCTGACTGGCGATGACATCGTCGCCGGGGCGGGTCAGCAAAAGCAATCCGACCTGATTGGCCTGGGTCCCGCTAGGCATCCATAGGGCCGCTTCTTTTCCAAGTAGATCCGCGATCCGTTCCTGCAACAAATTGACCGTGGGATCGTCATCATACTGAATATCACCTACTTCGGCTTCAAGCATGGCCTGGCGCATGGCAGGCGAAGGGCGGGTCACGGTATCGGATCTGAGATCAATGGTCATTTCAGACAGTTTTCCTTAGTCGAACGATGCGATGATCAACAAAAATTCATTCCTTGAAATCGCTTGTCATGAGTTTATTGAGAATAAAAAATTTCTTATACAATAAAGCATCAAGGCGACGGACAATAGTGAGCAGGCAGCATGATTCTAATTTCGATTTTATTGCGCATTCTGGCAATATTCCTTATGGATCCCTTCATTCTGGTTCCGGCACTGCTCTCCGGTTTTTTCAGTCAAAGCTGGAAACAATTTTTTCTTGTGACCCTGGCCGTCGGCGTGGCCGTTTCCCTGATACTCAGTTTTGTATTCACGGATCGGGCGATCAACCAACAGGTTCCTCCTGGTCCAGAATTGTTTTTCCTTCGTTTCCTCGCTTTCAGTATTTATGCCGGCGTCGGGTTTGGTTTGCGGCGCCTCTTCCAGATTGTGCGCGGTTAAGTTCCACTTTCAGCGCTGGCTTCCACAATAAACTGAGCTGAATTCGACCTAAGGGACATGCAGTTCAACATCGGGGCGGGTAAACGTTCGGCGGCCCTTCTTGAACCCCATTTTCGGGTGAGAAATTTTGGATATGGCATCGGCTTTCGATACGGCGTCCCAAACAACCATATCTGCCGGATTACCGGTTTCGAGAGCATGGTTTTCCAGTCCGACCAATTGTGCGGGCCGGTGGCTGATCATTTCGAAACATTCCAATAGCTCTTCCGGAGTTCCCCTTTGAATAATGTTGGCATAGAGGCCGGCGATGCGGACCATCGATCCGTCACCGAAAGGCGTTATGGGATTGAGGAGGTTGTTGGTCGACAGGCAACAATTGACGCCGCAATTTGTGAGCGCATGGGCGTCGGTGACGCCGCGAACGATATTGTGGTCGAGTTCCCGGCCCATGATGAACAAATCCGTTGCCGGCAGCACGGTTACCGTAACCCCAGCACCTTTTAGACGGCGGCCGAGTTCGGCCAGCGAGTCCGGCGGCAAGGCGGCATATTTCGTGGCGTGGCCAACGGCAACCCGGCCACCCCAGCCCATTTCCTCGGTAAGCTCACAAACGAGAAGCACATCCAGCGCGTCGGCGTTCGGTCCCACATCCAGGTGAAAATCGATGTCCACGTCAAATTCCCGCGCGAGCTCGAAAACCCGCCGGATCTGTCCGGGGCCGTCGGGGTCATACCGGGGCGCGCCGCCGATGACCGGGGCATTGCGCTTCAGACCCGCAACGACATTGGCATCTGTGACCGCATCCTGGGTCATGCCTTCCTGGGCGAAGACGCACAAGTCCAGATCAATGGCCCAAGCATAGTCCTTCACCAACTGTTCCAGCGCTTCGAAGCCGACCATGCCGCCATTGGAATCGACCTCTACATGGGTACGCATATGGGTGGTTCCGTGAGATATGCATTTTTTCAGCGTCGCCTCAGCCCGTTTGTACACGTCCTCTACCGTAAACGAGGATTTCAGCGCATTGATCCGGGGCATCATATCCGGTCCCCGGTCCGGGGGCGGGGAACAGCGGCTCAACAGATCGGCTTTGTCCAGGTGGATATGTGTTTCAATCAGGCCGCTGGTAACAAGATGACCGCTGACATCGATGATTTCTGCATCGGCTGCTATTTCAGGCTCAATGGCGGCAATACGCCCATGTTCGATGCCGATATCCCTGAGTGGCTCACCTGCCTCTATGAGGGCGTTCCTGAGAATAAGGTCCAGAGCCATATCGTTCCTTCCTGGCTGTAGTCAGCCGGTTTGATCTCAAATTACACAGCCACAACCGATCATGAATTCGACGGGCGATAATCCCGAGAATAAGATATTGTTCGTTCGACAATCTCAGGGGCGGCACCGATATATTTTGTTGGATCGAGTAAATTCTCGATATCCTCATCAGAGAACAGATCCTTGAATTCCGGTCCTGATTTCAGGACTTCCGACATGGATTTTGAAGATTGCCGAACACGCTCGCACGCCAGGTCGACGCGTTTTCGGGCTTCCATCTTGTTCATCCGACGGGCCAGGAACAGCGTGAGATTTTCTGAGAGCGCCATGCCGCGTGTGGCCTGAATATTCTGTGACATCCGTTCCTTGTCAATTTGCAGCCGGCTGAAAAGGTCAATCTGCCATTGCAGGGCCGCAGATGTGAGGAGAAAAACATCCGGCACCAGCATCCATTCGGCTGTATAGCCGCCGCCGGAACGCTCATGTTCCTGAGCCATGACTTCAGAGATTCCCATAGCCCGCTGCCGCCCGAGCCGGGCAACACCTTCAGCAAATTCCGAAGCCCGAGGGTTTTGCTTGTGGGGCATGGCACTCGACCGGCCACGCCCGGATTGGCCGACTTCCCGAGTCTCGCCAATGTCTGTACTTGAAAGGCTCGCTACATCGCGGGCGATGCGCGCCAGTGAGGCGCAGACCAATCCCAGGTTCAGGATGCAGGCGGCGATAGCATCCCGGGCGTTGTGCCAGTTGGCCTGGGTTGATCGGAGTCCCAGTTCCGCAGCGACACCGTCGCGGAGTTCAAGCCCGTTCGGATGTACGGAGGCCAGCGATCCGGTTACGCTACCAAGCTGAACAGAGGCGGCTTCGTGTCCGGAGGACAGGACGCGTTTATGGTGGCGGACAAATTCTTCGAGCCAATTGGCGACCCGGGCACCGAATGTTGTCGGCTGCGCATGCTGGCCGTTTGTCCGGGCAATCATTATGGTGAGTTTGTGCTCTTCGGCCAGATTTTCCCAAATTTCCCTGAGCTCTGCGAGCTGGCGATGGATAATTTCAATACCGTCCTTGATCTGGCAGGCCGTACCACTGTCCATGATGTCATAGGTTGAGACGCCATAATGCACCCAGACATTATGCGGTTCTCCAACCGCATCCGTGAGTTGCCGTACAAGTCCGACCACAGGCCGGCCGACAATTTGAACATCCGATTGAAGCCTGTCGAAATCGATGATGTCGATCCCGAGTTTGCTGTCGATGGCTTGAGCGGCAGCTTCAGGAATAATGCCGATCGCCCCTTGGGTTCGCGAAATGGCCCTTTCGACATTTATCCAGCTTTCGATCGCTCCCCGTTCACCAAATACATTTTTCATTTCAGCGGGGGCATAGATATCCTGGTAGATATTCCAATCGAAGAGAGAGGTGGACGAAATCATTTTGACAAGGATCCTGCGATATCAAAGTTGGCTAGAAATCTGAATATTTTTCCCATCATTGAGAGAGGAGACCGCCATCCAGGGGAAGCGTATGTCCGGTAATCGAGCGCGCAGCATCACTGGCCAGGTAGTGCGCCGCAGCTGCTACCTCTTCTTCTGTAATGAAGTCCTGTAACGGGATGCGCTGGCGCATTATTTCACGCTTATCAGGATCTGACAGGAGTTCCTGCCGTGATGGCGTTAGTACGGTCGCCGGAGCAATGGCGTTCACGCGAATTTTGTGAGCGGCCCATTCCATAGCCATCATACGTGTCATTTGGATCATTCCCCCCTTGGATGCGCCATACACGGATCGACCCGCCAGTCCCGTAAGGCCATGAGTTGAGGCAATGTTCACAATGACGCCGTTGCGATTTCTGCTGATGTTCTCACGGGCGAAATGGGCCGATAAAAAGTAAGCCCCCTTTAGATTGGTATTCAACACGTCATCCCATTCGGACCAAGTTACGTCGATGATCGGTTTGTGCAGAGTGATGCCCGCATTGTTTATCAAAACATCAATCGTACCAAATCTGTCCAGAGCGGTGCCGAAAGCGTCCTCGATGCTGCCTTCCGACCTCAAGTCAAGTTTTACATTCAGCACTTCTGTCGAAGTCAGGTCCGGATGCCGTAAAAGGGGGTCGAGTTTGGGTATACGTCCTGTCACCGCCAGGCGGTAATTGTGGCGGGCGAACAGACGGGCGGTCATCATGCCGATACCTGTTGTTGCGCCGGTAACGAAGACTGTCCGTTTCAGTCCATCACCGTTTGTTTCGGAGGTATCACGTTCTTCCATATGCAGAATTCCCGGGTTTCTTATGTTTTCTGACCCATAGGTCTTATCACTAGCCTTACGGGGTTAATCGATCGACTTGTCACAATTCGTTCTCAAGATTACTTTATTTAGAGGGGAAATTGGAACCCGGAAAGGAACGAAATTTGTTATGCGGAAGATGAAACATATTATGTCGGCAAAGGTGCTTCTCCTCATGGTCGGCCTCTTATTTGCGGCGATGGAAGCACGGGCCAATCCCCAGATCGGTCAACAGGCACCGGAATTTTCCGGTAAAAGTTCCAATGGTAAAATACTGAATCTGTCGGATTTCAAGGGCAAAATTGTTGTGCTCGAATGGACCAATCATCTGTGCCCTTATGTGGGCAAACATTACAGTTCCGGGAACATGCAGGCTCTACAGGTCGAAGCGACCGGCAAAAATATTGTTTGGCTCTCCATAATTTCATCCGCACCCGGGAGGCAGGGGCATGTCTCTGCCAAAATGGCAAATAAGCTTTCTGTTGACCGAAAAGCGGTTCCCAGCGGAATTATTCTCGATACCAGCGGCGAAATCGGGAAACTCTACAAGGCGACCGCAACGCCGAATATGTTCATCATCGATAAGTCCGGCAAACTGATTTACAAGGGGGCAATAGATAACAGGCCTTCGGCAAATCCCGGAGATATCGCGGGAGCCGAGAACTATGTCCGGTCTGCCTTAACCGCATTGGAGCAGGGCCAACCCATAAAGAAAGCAGTGACGCGACCTTATGGATGTTCGGTAAAGTATGGTTCTTAGACCGGCACTGAACTTCCCGGCATTTTGTCATCAATACGGGTAGAGACGGGATTATTCGAAAACAACGCCCAGCTTGGCGAGTTCCGCGGTGAGGACGTCTATTTGCGCGCGCAGCCGGGCGCTGAGCGTCTCTTTGATTTCACTGTTCTGCAGGGGTATATTTTCAAATTTCGCGGAGCCGATACTGTCGGGTTGTATTTCCGAAGCATACTCGGCATTGATTAGAGAGGCCTTGGCGTGGGCGTCCGCCTGGGGTGAATCAACACCAACAATTAGAGTTCCCGATGCTGATGTTTCCAGGGCAATGAGCTGACGGATTGCCTGTTTGCGTTGTGCAATGAGCTTTTCCGTGATTAAATTTGGTTGTCCCGCCATTTCCAATCCCTTCCCGGCGAGTGCAGCTATTTATGAAGAAACAATACCAATGAGAATAGATGATCTTTGTCGGGTTGACAAAATCTTTGGCATTATCCGGACATTTGGCGGCGTCCCCACCCCTGTAAGAGCCTCGACCATTGGATTTGAAATTCGACAGGCGCTTGCAAAATCCCAAAAGCCATTCCCGTCGTCAGGCAATCAGGAGAAAAATGGATGAGTAAAATAAAAATTCGCATGGGCGGTTACGGACCGGCAACGACATCATTTTCCCGGGCTTTGCAACTCATTGCCGATCGTCTCGAGAAGAAATTTCCCGACGATCTGGATGTCAAAATTGTCTGGAACATCATGGATCTGGGATATCGATCTGAGGATATCATCTGGCTCGTAGAGGATGGTATTCTTTCTCTGGGGTATCAATCTTCAAGCTATTTCACGGAAATGGTTCCCGATCTCGGGTTCGCGGACCTGCCTTTTCTGTTCACGACTTCAGATGAGGCCCGTGCCGCGATGGATGGGCAACTCGGTGCCTTACTGGCGAAAGCCATTGAAGAAAAAATGGATTTGAAAATTCTAGGGTGGTTTGAAAACGGATTCCGGCATATCTCAAACAAAAAACAGGATGTGCTGTTACCCGAGCATATGTCCGGCCTCACAATACGTGTGTTACCAAGCAAAATTCATGAACGAACATTTGAATTGCTGGGAGCAAAACCCTGGCGTTGTGACCTTACGGAAGCCATTGCCGCCATCAAGGCCGGTGAAATCGATGCCCAGGAAAATCCGCTCTCAAACACAGTTACCTACGGCGTTCATAACTTTCATCCCCATGTTACGTTGACCGGTCATTTCTATGTTTCCCGTCCAATTTTTCTAAACAGGAATGCTTTTGAGAGCTGGCCGGAGGAGGTTCAGGAAGAAATGAAACGCGCGATTAAAGAGGCGGTTGCATTTCAACGAGGAGAAACCGCCAGAGAGTCTGACGAAGCACGCCAGGTTCTGGAAGGAAAGGGATGTCAGATCCTGGAACTTGATGAGGCACAAAAGAAAGCCTTTCAAAATGCCGTTGCTCCGCAATTCGAAGAAGCCCGAAAAGTGTATTCCCAGGCTTTGTTCGATAGTTTGCGATTATAATTATAATTGGCGCCTGCCGATTGCCGCCCAGTTGCTGGAAAAAATCATTAAGAAAGAACAAAAAAAGAGCCCGCTGTCGAAATGAAAGCAGGCTCCAGTTGAATGTGTGCTCTATGAAGTCAACTAGAAGCTGACTGTTAAAGATCCTACAAAAGCGGCATCACACAGACTGTCACAGGAGAAAGGAACATCATCAGCATCATGATATCTAAGATCGATACTGACATGTTCATGGACTTGCAGCTCTAAGCCGGCATCCCAAAACCAATAGTCAAAGTTTCCTTTGTCTTCATCACCATCCTGGTAACCGATCGAAGCAGAGAGAACCGGTGTTATCCCTCGTATCTGGCGCAGCTCGCGTTCGACCGTACCTTCAAACACCCAGTTATCACCGGACTCACCCGAATAATCTGGCGAGTAATATATACGGACACCGGCGCGCATATTTTCATGTACCGTTGCCATGAGGCCGACGGAACCTTCCCAGTAATCCAGTTCCGCATCACGGTCATAGGCATCAGGGAAGTGGCTATAGGAAATCCCAACGTCCCATTCCCAGCGACCCATGTGCCGGATGTAACCGGCATAAAGGTTGACTTCCCAATCGGCTATTTCATTTCCGTTGATCTTGCCAAAGTCGACATTGCCTGCCGAAACCCCGGCATAGAAACCGCGGACATAGTAGCCGATTTCGCCCTGTATAGCCGGATCTTCGTCAGATGATGTAAAGCCGCCCGAGCGATAGTCGGACATAATAGTGACCGCACCAAACAAACCGCGTTCTTTGGATTCGTCAACGTCGGGTACGTTATTGTGTTTGACCTGTCGATTGAGATTTTGCGCCTGAGCAAAGTCT
>JANQOC010000078.1 GCA_028279265.1 Hyphomicrobiales bacterium | reverse complement strand
CTGGCGTCTGCGCATGGCTTCGGACATGGCCCATGACATTGTTGGTTTTGCCGATGACGTCTATAAGTTCGGCCGCCGCACGCACTGGCGCTTCAAAGTGCACAAGCCGCAGAAAACATTGGTTGAGGATCCCCGCGAAGCTGTAGCGGCCCTTTATAATTATGTGCTTCATTATCATGATATCTCGCATCGGCGGTCCGCAGAGATTATCGCCTCGGCATTGAACAAGCAGTTTCGCCTGAGCGATGCGGAAACCGAGGCCCTTGTTGCCCGTGGTCAGTGGCATGTTCACCAGTACACGAAGGCCGGTAAATTTATCCGTGATTTCACCCGAATTGCGCGTCATGAATTTTCGGAAGCGGATCGCGAACAGTTTGTTCTGTTGGCCCTGGCTCTGGTGCATGTGGTGGACGATCCGGATCCGCGACAACTAAAACTCATTCAAACATTCCAAAAAAAGTTAGGGGTGGCGATCGAAGTTTACTGAGGCTGACTGGCCGCGCATTTTTGCGGGCATTGCATTACACTTGCGTTAAACGGAGAAGGGCTGGACCGGAGTTCGAAAAGTAGCGGATACACACCCCGGCCCCCCTGCGCCCCCACCTGGACTCCCTGGATTGTAAGCGTTGATTAACCGGCTGGAATAGGGCAAATTGGTCAGAATAAAGGAGCAGGCAAAAGCAGCCATTGTTCGGTTTTGGAAGTCGTCCCGGTCGGATCGCCTTCACACGTGAAACCGGACCCGGTTCGTTTAAGCGCTGTCTGTCGTGAATGGCTTCTGCAGCGGCAGCCGATGACAGGAAAACGCGCTTTTATTTGACGCTAATTTCCTGCTTCAGATTTGGCCTCATGGCAGCCGTAACGCCATGAGGTTCGGACCAGGGAGGGACGACAGCGTTCAATGAAATTCAATCTCATACTTTATGCCTTGTCTGTGCTTCTGAAATTTCGCCGCTGGCAGGATCCCGCTTTTCGCAAAAGCCTATCCGGACGCAATGTCATTGTACAAATCTGTTGCGATGACGGTACGGTCGGGCGCTATATTCATTTCGATTTCGGTAAAATTCGCTCCGGTGCGAAGCGTCACCGGGAGCCGACAATAAAGCTGATTTTCAAGACCGCGGCCATAGGTGCCAGGCTTTTGACACCGCCGATCAGGCAGCAACAGCAGATTGACGCCATCAAGAATTTTCTCGTGCGCATTGAGGGCCCCGACGATGATGCCGTCTGGTTTGCGCAGACGATAATGCAGGCTATCGCCGGACCACTTAAAATCGGCCAGGAGCGATCCGATGGCACCATGCGCTATTGCAGCATGACCAATGGCGGCCCGGTTTTCGTCGATGTCAAGGACGGACGTATTATTCGCTCGACGCCGGTGACCCTGGGAGAGGACGATCCGGCATCCTGGTCCGTCGAGGCACGCGGCAAAAAGTTTACGCCCCCACGCAAAGCGGCACTGGCACCCCATTCGATGAACCTGAAGGCCATGGTCTACGCCCCGAACCGATTGCTCCATCCCATGAAGCGGGTGGACTTCGATCCCAACGGGGAACGGAATGTCCAGAACCGGGGTACGTCGGAATATGAGCGTATCAGCTGGGATGAAGCGCTCGATATCACGGCCTCGGAAATTCAGCGCATGAAGCGGGAGTATGGCACCGGCGCGATCGCCTCCAGCAACGGCTCCCACCATTACTGGGGCAATATCGGTTATTATTTGAGCGCCAAATTGCGCTTCATGAACGCTATAGGCACGACGGAAGTGCACCACAACCCGGATAGCTGGGAAGGCTGGTACTGGGGCGCCCTGCATCACTGGGGCAGCAGTCTCAGGGTTGGCGGTGGCGAGCCTTTTGGCACGGTGGAAGATTGCCTGCAAAATGCCGAAATGATCGTTTTCTGGTCCTCTAATCCGGAAGCGACTGGTGGCGTCTATGGTGGCCTCGAGGGATCAGTGCGTCGGCAATGGTTGAAGCAACTGGATATTGAGATCGTTCATATCGATCCCTACTACAACGACACGGCCCAGCTCCTCGGCGGCAAGTGGATTTCTCCGCGCCCGACGACATCACCGGCCCTGGCGCTGGCCATCGCCCATGTGTGGATGACCGAAGATCTTTATGACAAGGATTATGTGCGTGACCGCACCGTCGGTTTCGACAAGTGGGCCGACTATGTCCTGGGCAAGGAAGACGGCATAGCCAAGACGCCGGAATGGCAAGCGGGGGAAACCGGTATCGCTCCGCATACGGTGCGGGCTCTGGCCCGGGCCTGGGGGACACGTCGAACTTACCTGGCGGCCGGGGGCATGGGAAACGCTTTTGGCGGTGCCTGCCGTAATTCTAATGGCACCCAGTGGACGCGGACCATGGTCTGTCTCATGGGCATGCAGGGTCTGGGTAAGCCCGGCATCAATGTCGGCAACCTGCAACTGGGCTCGCCACTGGATTTTAATTTCTATTTTCCGGGCTATGCTGAGGGAGGTATATCCGGGGACCTCAACCACACCGCCATGGCAGCGGCTCTTTATCAGCGCATGCCGCAACTGCCGACGATGAACCCCTCAACCCAGGCCATACCGCGGCTCAGACTTCCGGAAGCGATCATTGACGGTCATGCGGAAGGCTACCCGTGGGATGCGCGGACGATGGAAGGGCAGTTTTCAAAGATCGTTTATCCGAAGACAGGGCATTCGCCGGTGCATATGCTTTACCGCTATGGTACCGCGATCCTCGGGACCCTCAACGATGCCCATCGTTTTGTGGACATGTATCGTTCGCCAAATCTCGAATTTGTCGTCAATCAGTCGATATGGAATGAAGGGGACGTTCGTTTCGCCGACATCATATTACCGGCTTGTACCAACCTTGAACGCTATGACATCAGCGAGTGGGCCAATTCTGCCGGTTACGGAGCTCATTTCAACTCCCAGGTCAATCACCGGATCATAACTTTCCAGAATAAATGTATCGAGCCCCTTGGGGAATCGCGTTCGGATTATGATATTTTTGCCAGCCTGTCCTGCCGGCTCGGCCTCGGCAATTACTTTACGGAGGGCATGCGCGATATCGACTGGGTGAAGCGCATGTTTGATGCTTCCGATCTACCCGAGCATATTTCCTGGCGTTCATTTCTCAAAAAAGGCTATTTCGTCGTACCCCCGGAAGCAGAAAATCTGAGGGCGCCGACGGCCTACCAGTGGTTCGCAGACAATGTGAAAAAGAATGTTCCCGAAGCGATGCCCCTGCCCGGCGACTATACGGAGCAGTTCCTTGAAGGGCTGCAGACTCAGTCAGGCAAGTTCGAGTTCGAAAGTTCCTCTCTCAAGCGCTATGCCCCGGATGACGAGGAACGTCCCCCGATTGTCAAATATACGCCTTCGTGGGAAGGGCCTGATAATCCCGATCTCGCCGACTATCCTCTACAGATGATCACGCCCCATGCGCGTTACAGCTTTCACAGTCAGGGGGACGGCAAAGATAGTTATTTGAATGATATCGACGAGCATCGTGTGATCGTCGACGGCCATTATTATTGGGTCCTTCGCCTCAATCCCGCTGACGCGGCGGCGCGCAACATTGGTGAGAAAGATCTTATCAAGGTTTTCAACGGCCGCGGTGCCGTGATCTGTGCCGCCCAGATAACCGAACGGGTGCGACCCGGTGTTGTTCACGGATTTGAATCCTCCGCCGTTTATGATCCCCTGGGCCGTCCCGGAGAATCCGTCGACCGGGGCGGATGTCTCAACCTGCTGTCACCGTCGCGGTCACAGGTCAAGCGGTCTCATTCCATGGCCAATGGTACGGCCATGGTCGAAGTTGTGGGATGGGACGGGGATCCGGGTTTTAAGCGCCAGGTTGAGCCGTACCGGAATGTGCATTCCATCAAAAACGAGACAGACAATCTTGTGAAAATCCATGCAGCGGACAGTAGGGGGTAATATGAGTGAAACGAGTCTCCAGACCGAACCTCCGAAACAAGGGGCAGACGCCGATAATTCCAAGGATCAGGAAGCGGCACCCGAGAAGTGGAACCTGATCGTCGACGTCGCCAACTGCACGAATTGTCAACTCTGCGCCCTCTCCACCCAGGATGAACATGTGGACAATGAATTTCCGGGTTACGCCGCGCCCATGCCGAAACACGGGGGACGCTGGATTGAAATCCAGAAAACAGAGCGCGGTCAGTTGCCGATGATCGATGTCGCCTATATGCCTGTCATGTGCCAGCACTGCGATGATGCGCCGTGCATGAAGGCGGCGCGGGACGGGGCAATCAGCAAGCGAGAGGACGGCATTGTGCTCATTGATCCTGAGAAATCCCGGGGTCAGAAACAGATTGTTGATGCCTGTCCCTATAACGCCATCACCTGGAACGAAGAGCTGCAAATTCCCCAGACCTGGTTTTTTGACGCCCATCTTCTGGATGACGGCTGGAGCGAACCGCGCTGTGTGACCGTGTGCGCCACCGAAGCGCTCAAGGCTGTCAGAATTACCGATGAATCGCGCGCGGAATTTATCAAGTCTGAGGGCCTCGAGGAATTGCGCCCGGAACTCAATACTGTCCCGCGGGTACTCTACAAGAATTTGTGGCGCGCCCGATCCTGCTTTATCGGGGGTGTGGTTGTCCAGTCCAAAGGCGGGGTGACCGATTGTGTCGCCGATGTCATAGTCGAACTTCACAAAGGCGATGCCCTGGTGGAAACGACAAAGTCGGACATCTTTGGCGAGTTTAAA
>JANQOC010000068.1 GCA_028279265.1 Hyphomicrobiales bacterium | reverse complement strand
GTCGAAACGGTATCAGCCGCTGAAATAAGACGCCGGATGGGTGCCACCAGTCGGTTGGCGAACCAAAGGCCCAGCCACAGGGCGGCCAGCAGCAAGGTTACGGCAATTGCCAGGTAAAGGAGACCGAAGGCAACCTGGATCCCCGCCCGTCCCTTTTCCATCTGACTATATTCGGTGACATTCCTGGACGTATTGCGCATATGGGCGATCACTTTGGGATCTATGGACCGCACCACATAGAGATAAGCTTCTTCAAATTTTGAAATACGTTTTATCGCGCCGATCAGGTTGGTATTCTCCGGTGACAGCAGAACGACCCGGCCCCCTTCCGCCTGGGTGAGCTGTTCCGGTTTCGGAGCGACATATTTGATCTCTTCGGGCTCGTTCGCCTTGGACAGGATTTTTGCATTCCGGTCGATGAGGTAAACGCCGGGCAGCGCTCTCAAGGAAGACTGAACCGTCAAAAACGGACCGAAGCGGGCGGGATCCGAATCGCCAATGTTTTCGACAATCCCGGTAATTGAATTTACGTAGGCCTGGAACTGCGACGCGTTGGCTTCCAGATCATTGGCAAGCGCCAGAATGTCCGACCGCAAAACCTGCGCATGTTCATCAAGATAGGAATTACCGACATCGATGGCGCTTGAGATGATCGCCTGGGTGCGCGACGAAAACCAGTGATCGAGCCCGCGATCGAGGGATATCGTCGCGAATATGGCCAGATCGATCGCCGGCAATACGGCGATAACACTGAACAGTCCTATGATCCGCAGGTGCAAACGGGATGCGGCGTCGCCACGCCGCCGAGCAATGACCAGTTCACCGAGCTGGACGGCAATCACAACCAGCATCACGAAAACAAGGGATCCGAGGAGCGCCCACAGTGTGACGACGACATTGTGAGTTGGCAAAATGGGTGTCAGGTTGGCCAGGATCAAAAATGTGGCGATACACATAAATCCGGCAAGAATCACACTGATGAGACCAACCGGAAATACCAGTTTCCTTGCCCGTCGGGCGAGCCATGTGCGTTGCTCTTTGGAAACCCAACCCGCTCGATTTTCGCTCATCAATACCATAGATTTTTCAACGGCTGCCCAAAGAAGATTCGTGCCAATAAAAGTTTGACGAAATAGTGACAGAGTTGGCGAAAAGTCACAAAACAGCAGGAATGTGGTGTTGGTATTGGGATGCTAAATCAACATCTTAGCCAACCGTTGTCACAGTAGTATCGCTACGATTCTAAATATCAGCTCTAATGTGTCCTGTAATATACAGCAATTCAACCACATTGTTGCGTGTTAGAGACAATTTATGTGTAAATTTCGCTTTTTTAATAATAAAAATGGGATGTGACGGATTCGTACAAAGTTAATCCTACGATCAACATCATAAAATCATGATTCATATGAGTTAATTGTAAGCGACAGAGAAATCCGGACGGCCATCATCTCGAAGATTTGACAATTTCTATTTCAAGGTCGCGAATTTTCTTGCGCAGGGTATTGCGGTTCAACCCGAGGAGCTCGGCGGCTTTAATCTGGTTTCCTCGGGTGGCCGCTAGGGTTGTGATAATGAGCGGATATTCAATTTTCTTCAGTACACGATTATAGAGGCCGACCGGCGGCAGTTGATCCCCGAATTCCGAAAAATAGTTGGAGAGATGCTGCTCGACAAATTCCGACAGCTCAATCTCGCTGTTCTGTCCGTCGACAAACGGACTGGGAATATTGGAAGTCAGTTCGTTCTCGATGAGCTCTGCCGTGATGGTTTCCTGTGGGTAAAGTGCGACGACCCTTTGCACCAGGTTTTCAAGTTCACGCACATTGCCCGGCCAATGATATCGCCGCAAACGATCCAGGGCGTCTTTGTCGAAGCTTTTCTCCTGCAGTCCCTGTTTCTGTGTGATAGCGAGAAAATGATGGACAAGATCGCCGATATCTTCCGACCGATCCCTGAGAGGCGGCAGACGCAGCGGAACCACATTCAGACGGTAGTAGAGATCCTCGCGAAACAGGCCCTGCGAAATCTGTTGCTGCAAATCCCGGTTGGTGGCGGCGATAATCCGTACATCCGTCTTGATCGGGGTTCGTCCTCCGACCGTGGTATATTCCCCTTCCTGGAGAACCCTCAGCAGGCGGGTCTGGGCATCCATGGGCATATCGCCGATTTCATCCAGAAATAGTGTTCCTCCATCGGCCTGTTCGAACCTGCCGATACTTCTGCTTTGAGCGCCGGTAAAGGCTCCTTTTTCATGACCAAAGAGTTCGGACTCGATGAGCTCCTTTGGAATAGCCGCCATGTTTATTGCGACGAAAGACCTGTTTTTGCGCTTGCCGAAATCATGGAGGGCCCGGGCGACGAGTTCCTTGCCGGTTCCCGATTCACCGGTAATCATCACCGTCAGGTCCGTTTGCATGAGGCGCGCAATGGCCCTGTAGATCTCCTGCATTGCCGGAGAACGACCGATCAAAGGCAGATCTTCCTGGCTGCTTTGCGGGCCCGGCCTTGCGGGTCCTTTCGGTTCGGAGAGGGCGCGTCCGACGACTGAAATAACCTCCTTCAAATCGAATGGCTTCGGCAAATATTCATAAGCGCCTTTTTCGGCGGCTGTGATCGCTGTCATAAGCGTGTTCTGAGCGCTCATGACAATGACCGGAAGCTCCGGTCGCAGTTTTTTGATCCGGGGCAGAAGATCAAAGGCGTTTTCATCGGGCATGACCACGTCGGTAATGACAAGGTCACCCTCCCCTTGCGATATCCAGCGCCAGAGAGCCGCGGCATTTCCCGTTGCCCGGGGCATGTATCCGGCCCGGGCCAGGGCCTGGTTGAGCACCGTACGAATAGCGGCATCATCATCCGCGATCAGAACATTGCCTTTAATCATGCGCAGTCTCTCGTTCTAATTCTTCTTCATCCTGTTGAAACATGGGAAGCAGTACGCGGAAGGTGGTATTCCGGGGATGCGAGTCGCACTCGATAATCCCCCCATGGTCCCCGACAATTTTTGCAACAAGTGCCAGGCCCAGGCCTGAACCGCCGTTTTTCGTCGTTACGAAGGGATCAAAGAGATGCGGGCGCAATTCGTCGGGAATACCGTTGCCATTATCCTCGATGAGAATATCCAGGGGCAGGCTGATGCGTGCCCGCGAACCCGGAACGGACAAACGAATGCCGGGCCGGAATGCCGTTGTGAGAACGATCTTGCCGTCCTGGCGCTGCGAGCCAATGGCTTCGCAGGCATTTTTTACAAGATTGAGAAAGACCTGTATGAGCTTGTCGCGACTGCCGGATACGGCGGGAAGAGACGGATCATAATTTTCGACAATCGAAACGTGACTGCCAAATCCGTTCTGAGCGATATTTTTTACATGATCCAGGACATCATGGATATTCACGGGCTCCAGGGCCATGGGACGCTCATCCCCGAAAACCTCCATGCGATCAACAAGGGCACATATACGATCCGTTTCATTGATCACGAGTTGCGTCAGTGTGCGGTCCTGGTCATCAACGGAAGACTCGAGCAGTTGCGCCGCCCCTTTGATTCCGGATAGGGGATTCTTGATCTCATGGGCGAGAACACTTGCCAGTCCCGATACGGAACGCGCTGCGGCCCGATGGGTGAGTTGACGCTCGATCATCTGCGCCATGGTCCGCTGCTGCAGAATAATCAGAACATTGTCGGGGGAATCCGGCACGGTTGCTCCGTAGACATCGACCAGTTGCTTGTGCCCGACTTTTGGCGAGTCCACTTCGATGCCGTATTCATTGACAGTTGCCCGAGACCGGCGCACCTGATCCACCAGAGAGGACAGAGGACTTCCCGATGTAATCAATTCCTCCAGGGTCATCTTCTTCAGAATGGCCGTGCTTGTCTGAAAGAAGATTTCCGCCGCCGTATTTGCAAACAGGATGAAATCATTGTTTGCGACCACCATGATGGGATGCGGCAGCATGTTGAGAAGCGTGTCGCCATTGATAGATAGTTCTTCGCCTGAAAGATTAATGTCTGTACCGGAGGAAAGGCTCATGCCACAAGCTCCCGGCGACGTTCAAAAAACTCTTTCAAAAGTTCCTTTACCTTGACCGGACTTTCTTCGCTGCAGATTTTCCGGCGCCAGTGTTTTGTCTCATCAATACCCAATCCCAGCTTTTCCAGGTACCACCCCAGATGCTTGCGCGCGGTTCTTCGTCCGATTTCTATGCCGTAATGGGATAGGATTTCCGCGTAGTGTCGACTGATCAGTTGATAAAGGTCTGCGCCTTCCGGTTGCATCGGTTCAGCTTCATTTCTGGACCCGTCCGACAAGAAATCAGCAGCCTGGCCGGGAAACCAGGGAACTCCACAGGCACCGCGGCCGATCATTATCCCATCGGCCCGGGACTGGTCGAGCACATCGCCGATCTGCCCGATATCAGTTATATCGCCATTGGCGATGACCGGAATGGAAACCACGCGCTTGATCTGGGCAATAAAGGGCCAGTTGGCCTTGCCCTTGAAGAATTGACAACGGGTGCGGCCGTGCACCGTAATCATTTGAATGCCGGCAGCTTCCGCCTTTTGGCTCAGGGACGGGGCATTTAGGTGGTTGTCGTCCCAGCCCATTCGCATTTTGAGTGTTACCGGGACTTTGACCGCCCCCACAACGGCATCGATGAGTTCCAGAGCTTTTTTCTCATCCCGCATCAGAGCCGATCCGGAGAGGCCGCGGGTCACCTGCTTGGCCGGGCAGCCCATATTGATGTCAATGACATCGGCGCCAACATCCTGCGCCATGCGCGCGCCTTCCGCCATCCAGTGGGCTTCCCGTCCCGAGAGCTGAATAACGAGGGGCGATTTATCATCTTTTTTGGACCGCAAAATCACATCCGGCCGCTGTTTTGCCAACTGTTCGCTGGCAATCATCTCCGAAACCACAAGCCCCGCCCCCAGCCCATAGACCAGGCGACGGAACGGCAAATCAGAGATACCGGACATAGGTGCCAGAAAAACACGATTGCGCACCTGTAGGGGTCCGATATAAAGGGGCTGGTGCTGTCGCTCAGATTGTGAGATCAAGAACAATCCTCAACTTAGATTGCATATTTTCTAGGCATTATTTTTACTGCGAATTATATAGGCACGGTAAACCGGAAAATGAAATATTGCAACGCAAAAAATGACGCCGCAAACTATACGATGTGTAAGGTTAATCGGACCTGTTTTCCTTGCAAATCAGCCAATGCCTGCTTGAAATATAGGGGTGTTCAAGTTTGACGGGAACCGCCGCATTGATCGTTGCCGCCGGACAGGCAACCCGGTTTGGTGATTCAGACACCAGTTCGCTGCCCAAGCAATATATGCAATTGGAAGGCAAAACCGTCCTGGAGTATAGTCTCGAAATATTGGACCGGCACCCCGCTATTTCGCAGATTCAAATCGTTATTCACCCCGAACATTTGCATCTCTATGAAACCCATGTCCGGCTGGCTTCCGGAAAAATCAACGCTGTTGTCTTTGGCGGCGAGACGCGCCAGGCTTCCGTTTATCTGGGATTAAAAGCTCTTGAGAAATCCAATCCGGAGAAAGTACTGATTCACGACGCCGCCCGGCCCTTTCTGTCGGCCGATCTGATTGACCGCGTTATTGACCGCCTCGACGAGGTCGCGGCGGTTATTCCCGGCATCCCCATATCCGACACGATAAAAAAGGTGAACTCCGGCGTTATCGTTGACACCGTGGATCGAACGAACCTGCAGCGTGTCCAAACACCCCAGGGATTTCATTTCGCGACTATATTGGAGGCCCATACGGCCATCGCCAATAGGCCTGACCTGGAGTTAACGGATGATGCCGCGATCGCAGAATGGTATAAGCTGGACGTACACATGGTCGCCGGTTCCGAAGACAACTGGAAACTCACTTACGCCGAAGATTTGAGTCGCGCCCGGCGCCAGCTTCAAATGCGAGAGTCGATGGAAAAGCCGAATGAAATGAATTCACTTCGAACCGGAACCGGATTTGATGTTCACGCCTTCGAGGCTGGTAATTCTGTCATTCTGTGCGGGATCGAAATTCCGTTCGAGCGCTCCCTTAGGGGTCATTCGGATGCTGATGTTGGCTTGCATGCCCTCACCGATGCCCTCTTCGGCGCCCTTGCAGAGGGGGACATCGGATCGCATTTTCCCCCATCCGACGACCAGTGGAAGAACGCGTCGTCGGATCTATTTCTTGAGGCCGCAACCCAGCGCGTGCGGGACCGCGGGGGGGCGATAAACCATGTCGATATCACGATCATCTGCGAGCTTCCAAAGATTGGCCCGCACCGTGATCCGATGCGGCAACGGGTAGCTGAGATTCTGGGCCTCAATATCGGACAAGTCAGCATCAAGGCGACGACAAGCGAGGGACTGGGTTTCACAGGGCGACAGGAAGGTATCGCCGCCATGGCAACGGCCACAATAACCCTCCCGGGTGACTAGATCATTTGGCCCGTGTGGCCTCTGCAACAGAAATGGATAGGAAAAAACGTGGTAGAAAGAAAAGATCTGGAGCAGATGGCCGCAGGCATAATCGACCGAATGCGACAGACAAATCTTAAACTGGCAACTGCGGAGTCCTGTACCGGTGGCCTGATTGCCGGCCTGTTTACCGAGATCGCAGGATCCTCTGATGTTTTTGAACGTGGCTTTGTGACCTATTCCAACGAAGCGAAGAATGAACTCCTTGACGTTTCAATGAAGATACTTGATGCCCATGGAGCAGTTA
>JANQOC010000067.1 GCA_028279265.1 Hyphomicrobiales bacterium | reverse complement strand
AGGTTGCTGTCCTGAACTAATTACATTGTGCTGCTGGCTTGAAAAGATTGCTGCTTTAGTCAGCAACCTATACTTATTGTGTTGACCCCATATGCATGGCATGCAATTTGTTTCCTAATTCTAACGACCCATCATCTATCATTTGAATTGAATAAATTCCGTCCTTAAAAAATTTTTCACCTGTGCATTCAGCATCTCTAACGGTGTCATACACTTCTATCAACTTACCATCTCGCATTAGCACATACTGATTGCGGTGTTCTTTTATTAGTTCTTTGAGTAGCTTTTTTTCAAAGATGGCAAAATTTTTGTCAATTTCTTCCTGCTTCAGTTTCAAGAATTTTTTGTTCACGTCATACTTCCATCGGGAAAGATGGCCTCTAATTCATCAAGACTATCGAGCCGTTTAATCAACACCGATAAGAACTCTATTATAAAATATGATGATTGGTTCTTGTTCTGGATTAGTTGAAACCAGAATGTGGGCTGCAACAATTCTGAGCAGTAGTCTAAGAGCAGTTATATTGTCGAATTAATAGGCAATTAAAATCCTGAAATAAGCCAATAAAAACAACGATTTTTCTATTTCTCCCGCATTTTCTCACGTTTGAATCTTAACCCATTGATTTCATTGAAGTGTATGGTTAAGTGGGCATTAAAGCTGGATTAAATTGCCGGAATTCCGGTATTAATTCCCGTCTACCCCCCAATCTTCGGTAAATCAGAAGGTTCCGGCGCCTTCGACGATTGCTTTTTCGCCAGTTCAGTAGTCAGGCGTTGGGCCTGTTCAGAACCCATTTTGGCGATGATTGGCGCCATTGTCCGGGCCTTCCTGCGCTGAACAAGACCGGTGAGAATTTCCATGTCCAGACGATTGAAGAGTCGCGCGGCATCAGCCGGCTTCATCGCCGAATACATTTTGACCAGGCGGGTAAAACGCTCGGACTCCAGGGCTTCCTGCTTCTTTATGGTCTGGTGAATGCGTCCTTCCACGACTTTCAGCTTGGCAATCCGCTCTTCTATTCTCTTTTCCGCCGCCTTCAGGAGATTCTCACGCAGAAAAAGTTCCTTTTCCCTAGCTTCCAGGGCCTCTCGGCGCTGGACAAGATTCTGCAGGACTTCAAACTCTGAATTGTTGGCGACGGATTCGGGTCCGACAACATTCTGCTTTTGATTTTGTGCCCCGGACTTCTGGGCTGAATTTTGTTCCTTCTGCCCCCCGGCATTTTCTTCCTTTGAAGCAGTCTCGCCATTGCCGGTGGTCCCGGCCTCACCGGCCCCCGCCTGCGGTTGTGACTGGGCGATAGCCGAACCCGACCCGGTCAGGGTGCCGCTGTCACCGATTAAGAAGGCCCCGAACTTCAGCGCCAGCATGCACAAGGCTGCAAGGGCTACGACGGGAAATAGCCGAACCGATTTCATGAGCCAGATCCCCTGCGTTTCATGTCCTTGGGATCGGAAAAACCTTCCTTAGCCAGCTTCTGCAGGTTCAAATGCGGCCAGAGCTTTTCCCGTGTCGACGTTTCCCGGGATACGGGCCGCGATGGCGGCGTTTCACGGGTTTCCTGGTCGGCAATAGGTTCAAATTCCTGCGGTGTCAAAAGTCCCCGCCCTTTCTCGATGCGTTTTTGCAAAACTTCCGATGCGGCTCGCGCTTCATCAATACGCAGGGAAAGTTCCTGCTCAGACTGGGTAACTGTCTGTTTCAGTGAAGATATGGCCTTCTCCGCCTGTGCGGTCGCCAGATGCAGTTGCTTGACAATGTTTTTCAGGTTTTTCTGATTGTCTCTGAGGTTCTCCAGTTTTCGATTGACGATAATGCAGTAACCGATGGTCGTTACCAGCAATATGGCAACGACGATTTCAATCAGATAGCCAAATATCATGCTTGCCATTGCGCGCTCCCCAGCCCCCTATTGCACCGGATCGATGATCGGTTCTTTTTCGACTTCAGACGCTTGCGGCTTCTTCAGTCCACCTGTCACCTGTATAGCAACCTGATCGCCGGATCGCCCCATGGCGCCCTTGACCAGTGGAATTCCGCCGCTCCGCAGGGTAACCTTGTCCTGGGGACCGCAATGGAGCATGACCGTTTCTCCGACTTTAAGATTCATCAGGCGATTAAGGGGCAGCTTAAGTTCATCAAGCACCACATCGATATCGATTTTTGTCGACCAGATTTCCGTGGACAGGTGACTTTCCCAGATATTGTCGCGACCGAACTTTTCCCCCATGAAACCCTGCAGCAGCAGTTCCCGGATCGGTTCCAGCGTACTGTACGGCAGGAGGACTTCGATCTTGCCGCCGCGGTCTTCCATGTCGATCCGCAGCCGGATGAGTATCGCCGCATTCGCGGGCCTGGAAATCGCTGCAAATCTGGGATTTGTCTCCAATCTCTCGAGTTCGAATTTTACCGGCGACAGGGGTGAAAAGGCAGTGACCATGTCGTCGAGAATGACTTCCATCATGCGCTTGACGAGGTTCGACTCGATGGTTGTATAGGGACGACCTTCGATGCGGGTCGCCGATGACCCCCGCCCGCCCAACAATACATCAACGATAGAATAGATGAGGTTGGAACCGACGGTCATAAGGCCGAAATTATCCCATTCCTCAGCTTTGAAAACCGAAATCATTGCCGGCAATGGGATAGAGTTGAGGTAATCACCAAACCTGATCGTGGACATGTTGTCGAGGCTGACCTCAACATTGTCGGAAGTGAAATTGCGCAGAGAGGTGGTCATCAACCGTACGAGACGGTCAAACACGATCTCCAGCATCGGCAGGCGTTCGTAAGAAACAAGGGCGGAATTGATGAGCGCCCGCACGCCTGTCGCTTCACCGAATTCCTGATCATCGAGATTAAATCCGAGGAGATTATCGATTTCGCCCTGGTTGAGCAGGCGTTCGGCACCATTTGAGGTGTTCGGATCTTCCGTCGCCGTATCACCGATCATCGCCGCCCATTGGGCCGCAACATCATCGTCTAGATCGCCATTTTCATCCGAACCTTCGCCATCTTCATCTCCGAGCTCCGCCCCCCATGCGGCGGCCATTTCGTCCTGATCAACCTCGTCAGCAGCCATTATTCGCCCCCCTTTACTGAACCACGATTTCTTTGAACAGCACCCGGTCTACCTGTTTCGGGTAGATCGCAATATTGACCCGCCGCAGAAGTTCTTCTTTGAGTTTGAATATACCGGCCGAACCGTTGAGGTCCGAAGTCCTGAGCTCTCTAAGGTAGGTCTGGAACATATCCATAACCCTGGGCATAACAGGATCAAGGGCCGCCAGCGTCTCCTGTTCCTTGGCTTCAAGGGAAACTTTGAGCTTTAAATACTGCGCGCGCCGGTCCGTTGAACTCAGGTTCACCACCATGTCGGGTAAATCGTAATAAACCGCGGGTTTGGCAATCTCATCCTCGGCCCCATCGGAACCAGAGCCCAAAAAGCCCATTGCAAAGTACCCGCCACCGCCAAGAAGAAGAACGAGAGGTACGGCGATTATCAGGATTTTCTTCAGACCAAATCCGGACTTTTTCTTCTTTCCTTCATCTTCCCCGGCTTCCTCGCCGTCTTCGACGTCTGCGGATTCGGCTTCCTCGACGGCTGCTTCCTCTTCACTCATTTATAATTGCTCCCATTCTTTCCCGATGCCGCTCACCCTTCCCCCTGCGGTTGTCCACGCGACCGGGGGAGCAGGTTTCAGACAAGCCTGCTTCTCTTTTTTAGAAGAAATTCGGTTAATGAAATGTTGCGATCGGGTGGGTTTCGGCAGATTTTACCGGGAAAAAATTTCCCACCGGCAGCCTATTGAGTGGTGCAATTTCCTGTAACCAACTGATTTAATTACACATTCCATCTGGCACAGCGCATGCATATTAAACGGCAATTGTGAAATCCGGCAGAATTTGCCGTACGTCTCAGAAATTAACGCTGACTGCTCCGGACGGGGAAGAAAATGGAAAACGCTCTGCTCATCGGCCTCTCAAGACAAATGGCCCTCAAGAACAGAATGGATGTCATCGCCAATAACATGGCCAATGTGAACACGGCCGGTTACAAGAGCGATCAGCTGGTATTTGAAGAATATCTGATGCCCGTGGCGGATATAACGGATGCGCCTGGTGCTGACGGCCAACTCTCTTATGTCTATGACGCCGGCATTGTGCGCAGTTTTACGGCCGGATCCATAGAAAAGTCGGGCAATGAGCTGGATGTGGCCATTTCCGGAGATGGTTGGCTGTCCGTCGACAGCCCCGAAGGACCGCGCTACACCCGCAATGGCCAACTGAAAATCGACAATCAGGGAACACTTGTTACTTCGGAAGGCCTGCCGGTCCTCGGAGAAGGCGGCCCGATCACTTTCGAACCCGGCAACTCGAATATCGTCATCGCCGACGACGGAACCATCTCCACGAACCAGGGAATCAAGGGCAAACTGGCGATCGTCCGGTTTGAAAATCCGGCCAGTCTGACGAAGGAAGGCCATTCGATTTATTCGTCGAACGACACGCCGGAGGCCGATTTCGAATCCCGGGTGATGCAGGGATTTGTAGAGAAATCAAACGTACAGCCGGTTCTGGAACTCACCCGTCTCATTGAAACCGTGCGCGCTTACACGTCGACCTCCCAGACCCTGCAGAAAACCAGCGAACTTAGAAACGAAGCCATCAACCAGCTAGGCGGACAGAACTCGGCCTAGGGTCATGAACAGACAGACGGATTTTAAAAGTTAAGTTGTAACCGAACAATTGAATTCAAGATTGGGGAACCGAAAGAATGAACTCGTTAAGAATTGCCGCAACCGGAATGCAGGCCCAGCAGCTCAATGTTGAGACGATTTCAAACAATATCGCCAATATGCGCACCACGGGCTACAAGAAGCTGCGGGCGGAGTTTCAGGACCTCCTGTACCAGGACCTGCGGGCCGCAGGATCCTCTTCGTCTCAGAGCGGAACCGAAGTGCCGACAGGAATCCAAATCGGTTACGGGGTAAAGACAGGCGCGACATCGCGCGTGATGACCCAGGGATCCATGACCCAGACCGACAAGGAACTGGATGTGGGCATTAACGGGGATGGCCTCTTTGTCGTGACGCTTCCAAACGGGCAGACCGCGTACACCCGCGACGGATCCTTTGAGCGCGATTCCAACGGCCAACTCGTGACCCTCGACGGTTACGCTATATCACCCGCGATCACCATTCCCGACAACGCCCGCAGCCTGACGATCAATCAGGAAGGCACTGTCGAAGCCCTGATCGGAGACGCCACAACAACGACCCAGCTGGGACAAATCCAGCTCGCCTTGTTTGTCAATGAAGCCGGGCTCAAATCCGTCGGTAACAATCTCTATCTGGAAACCGATTCGAGCGGTTCGGCGAGTGTCGGCAATCCGGGAGATTCCGGTTACGGCACCGTCCTTCAAAACTTTCTGGAAGCTTCAAACGTCAATGCGGTGTCCGAACTTTCCGACCTGATCGCCGCACAGAGAGCATACGAAATGAATGCCAAGGTCATTTCCGCATCAGATGAGATGATGTCCTCGACAACCAACATACTCCGCTAAACCTAAATCTGATCTCATGAGAACCAATCAGGGCTGAAACCATGAATGAAACCCTTCTCAAAACCCGCCTGACAAATGCCGGAAAGGCCGCGATACTTTTTGCGTTGCTGGTGATGGCGTTTTCCCTGATACTGGTTTCAACGGCAGCCAAGGCGCAAGCGGCAGATCCCCTTCTTAAAGAACGGATTGAGATATTCTCCGAAATCGTGACCCTCGGGGACCTCTTCCACAATGCGGGGGATTCTGAACACACAGCCGTTTTCCGGGCACCGAA
>JANQOC010000057.1 GCA_028279265.1 Hyphomicrobiales bacterium | reverse complement strand
GTCGACGATGCCCTGGATTATTCCGGTGATCCATCCAGTCTGGGCAAATCCATAGGCGACGACTTCAAAGAAGGAAAAATAACCCTACCTGTTGTCTTTTGTTACAGACGCGGGACACCTGAGGAGCGATCCTTCTGGGAGAAAACCCTGGAGAAAGGTGTCATCGCGGACTCCGATCTCGAGATGGCCCTGGAACTGATGGACAAACATAATGCAATCAAGGATACGTTTGCCCGGGCCCGACACTATGGATCCATTGCTCGGGACGCGCTTGCGATATTCCCCGAAGGCGAGCATAAATCTGCCCTTTTGGACGTTGTTTCCTTCTGCATCAACCGCATCAACTGATGCGCTTGGCTACGCTAGCTAAGAAGAACCGAGCGAACCCACCAGTCAGGATAGCGCGATCGAATTTCTTTTGCGGTACGATCAGCCGATGTAGCATCCGCAAATAGCCCGAAAACGGTCAGCCCGCTTCCGGTCATCCTCGATAAAAGACAATCCTCCTGAGACTCAAGCGCTTTGAGAACAATGTGGATTTCCGGCCGAAGTTTCTCGGTCGCTGACTCCAAACTGTTGGTCCCGCGGCGGGCGATCTGAATAATTTCCTCAGGTCTGGCGGACTTCTCGTAAAGCGAGCTGTCGAGAGACTTCATGTCGCCTGATTGATCTCTAACCGTGTCGGCAGCCAGAGTTTGGAACACCTGGGCAGTAGATACGGCAATTCCCGAATTGACGAGAACGGCAGGGACCGGAGCCTGAAGAGCAGCCAGGAGTGCAATCCCCTCCCCAATTCCCGTCATGTGGCAGGCGGTGCTCGCCAGGCACACCGGGACATCTGCACCGATGTCAAAGGCGACATCAACGATAAGCTCCGGAGACAGCTCCAGATTGTGGGCGCGGGCGATAAGCTTCAGGGCAGCTGCCGCATTGGCCGACCCGCCACCGAGACCAGCGGCAACGGGCAGGTTCTTTTGAAGTTTAAATCCACCGCAATGGAGCCCAGGAAATTTCCTTTGCATGTAGTCAACGGCATCATGGATCAGATTGTCAGCGGTAAGTTCGGCGGCAAAGGGCCCGGAAATTTCCAGGCCGTGAGGTTTTCCGGCATCGTATGAAACCTCATCCCCGATGTCGGCGAATAAAACCAGACTTGAAATCTCATGATAGCCGTCAGGACGGCGGCCAAGAATTTCCAGCGTCAAATTGATCTTGGCCCGGGCAAGTTCCTTGGCATCCACTGACGATCATCCGAATTAACTCTTCAAGTGAGGGCGACAGCCTCAGTTCTTAGGCTGTCCTTCTTTTTCCTCAACCTTGGCTTCCTTGGTTTTCGGCTGAGAGCGCAAACCATGGGCCAGTTTCTGGTTGATCTGGTCGACAACCTCTTTTTCCGGTTTCAGGGACAGGGACAGAAGCCACTGATAACGGGCTTCCAACCGGCGGCCTACTTTCCAGAAGGCATCACCGAGATGGTCATTGATGACCGGATCTTCGGGGCGAAGCTGAACCGCTTTTTCCAGTTGCTTGACCGCTTCTTCGAAATTACCCAGCCGGTAGTGCGCCCAACCAAGACTATCGACGAAATATCCGTCGCGAGGTCTAATTTTGACAGCTTTTTCAATAAGTTTAATGGCTTTCTCAAGATGGCGATTTTTGTCGACCCAGGAATATCCGAGATAGTTGAGAACCAGGGGCTGATTACCGTCGAGTTTGAGCGCCTGTTGGAAATCCGCTTCAGCTTTGTCCCATTGCTTCATGCGATCGAAACAAACACCACGCGCATAGTAATACGACCAGTGTTCCCGCTTCGGCGTTTTGATCAGATTGATAGCCTTGGTGAAATATTTTTCTGCTTCTTCATACTTCATGCGCGAGCGCAGAATATTACCCAGTGCCTGCAGCGGCGCGATATCCGTGGCATACTCATCGGAAAGGTCGATGAGAAGCTTACGGGCTTCGTCAAGACGCTCATCCGAATTCAGAGCAAAGGCTTTTGAAATCTGCACCTGCTTCCAGATCGGTGAGTTTCTCGAAACTTTTTTATAAGCATCAATGGCCAGCTCGTATTTTTCCGCCTGCTCATAAACCTGACCTATGGCGCTGTATATGAGGGGAAAGTCCGGTTCCATGAACAGCCCCAATCGCAGGTAGATCAACCCGTATTCGACGCCGCCTTCGATGGTCAGGGCCTCCCCGAGCCCATAGAAGATTTCCGCCATTCCGGCGCGCGGACTGCTGACCAGGCGATCGATTTTCTTGCCTGCGCGAATATCGGCAAGAAGAGCCGTAGACTCGGGATGCGCCCGGGTCTGGCGAATATGCTGGTCAAGGATCCGCGCTGCCTTCTTGCGGATACCGCGGCGGGCGAGATGACGGCTATATGCGACAGCAATGCGCAAGGACCGCGGATCCCGCTGATAGAGGCGATCAAAAATCCCTTCCGCAACCTTCCTTTGACCACCCAGATCGGCAATCAGCGCCTGGTGATAGGAGCGATAAAACTTCGCCCATTCCGGCGCATTCTTGTTGTTCAGGGTCGCCCGCGCCTTGGTGACTTGTTTCTCAGCGGAAAGTGTCCACGCCCTGGCGAGGGCCGTAATGAGCTCGACGATCTGGCCCTTGCCGACGGCATCGAAATGCTCTTTTGATTGCTTGAACTGATCATTGGTGAAGGCGTCGAGTCCCAGGAAAATGCGTGCAATACGGTGATTGGGGTTCTTGATGATCAATTCCTGCGCATGAAACCGAGCATCCTTCCAGCCGCCATTTGTGATCGCCATGAGAAAGGCCTGTTCGAGAATAACTTCATTACTCGGGTC
>JANQOC010000054.1 GCA_028279265.1 Hyphomicrobiales bacterium | reverse complement strand
CGCATATCATCGAGACTGATATTCGAATCGATAAGTGAGCCTGGAAGTTCGGGGCGCAAGTTCATTCTAGGGCCGGGATCTCAAAATCTGATGGGCTGTTGATCCGCGTAACATCACAAATTTTGCTGGCAGAGGGAACAGGCAAGTAACGGAATTTGCCAAGAAGATTCGTACATCCACAGCTTGTTAGTTTATCGCCCGTCTAAGCCCCTGCGCCTTATGACAGTCCCACCAGACTCATTTCCACAAAATCAAACGCTGTCCAGGGTTCGAAAGGGGCTAGGAATACGACCCTGGCAAAGCCCTTCCAGTTGCCGTCCGCATCCGGGGTAAAGACATCATCGAAGGAAAAAAATGCAGTACGCGCCTCGATGAGGCCGTCAAATCCGAAGCTCGCCGTGTTCTCCAGAGCCAAGTTCTGCACTTTTCCGTTCGCGAATTCGACGCGTATGGTGGCAGGATTCACATCATAATCGGCATAAACCAGATTGAAGAATATTTGTGATCCCTCGGCGATCCTGTCTTTCTTGACGGTGAAATCAAAAACAAACGTGGCATTATTGGGAATTTGGGGCCCGTTATCGTCAGGCCAGTTGATTGCCGGAGCTGTCGTCGACAGCGAGAGGTCTGTCCAGTTGGCACCACGGGTATTCTTGCCGACCGCCAGACAACCCAGGCATTTCGCTTCCCGGTCGATGAGCTCGGGCATGGAGCGATTGTCGAAATTGTCGTCACCTGCGTACCACACGGCACCATCGCCATTAAGATCGGGAACAAATTCGCCGGGCTCCAGGCGGCCATTGCGATTACTGTCCGCGGCCTGGACGTTGCCCGAGCGGTCCGGCCGTAACAGGCCGTTGGTGGAGATAAATCCAAATCCGTCGGCATCACCGATGCGGATGTGCTGAAAAGGTTCATCGGCTGCTGTTGTCGCTGGTGCAGCCATCAGAATAGCAAGAATAATTAGCCAAATTTGAGAGATCCGGGCCTTCGACTGGGTCATTGTTTTCATGGGTATTGAGTTATGTTTTCGCCCGTTGTGTAAGAGACATTTGTGGTGAACGACCCGGTTGTCATAATTGAATACTTAGTAGTCGTTTTAGCTACATGATTCCAGCTGCATCAACCCTTTGCCGATGAAGGGGGCCCTTCTGTTCTGAACGGTTCGTATATTGGCGACAGCCTCTGCAAATTACAAGACACAACTAATTGTTACCCAGCGAATTGCGGCTTTCCGGATCAGTGATTTGTTAACCCGCCAGCCTTAAAATAACGAGATTGGAAAACGTTAAGGCAATGTTAATTTGCGCCTGAATTTCTAGTTGCAGACAGGTTTCTCATGAGTCGTACGCGACGTTCGCAGGAATTTATCGAGGTGCTGCCCGCTGGGCAGACACCCGTTGCGCATGCGTCGACATTGTCTGTTGAATCAGATTTCGGTCGAACTGAACCCCGAAGCTCTGATCTCTATCGCCAGTATGTTGGCCTGTGGGAGCGGGATCTCAGAACAAATGACGTGAAGTTCTCCCGGGAATTCGCCAAGCTGCTGGGATTCACAAAAAAAGATGAGCTTCCCGATAGCTTTGAGTTCTGGAGTAGCAGGTTGCATCCCGATGACCGGGGGTCGGTACTCGATACCCTCAACCAGAGTATCGAATCAGGCAAATCTTATAAGAATGAGTATCGGTTTCTGACACGGTCACAGGGATATCGCTGGTTTGAAGCCATCGCCGTCGTCCACTATGATGAAAGCGGTGCACCGGTAAAACTCACAGGCTCCCTCAAAGATATACACGAACACAAAGTTGAGCATCTCGCACAACGAAAACTCTATGAGATCCAGGTCTCGGATCAACTCTCAGTCGATGAAAAAATTTCCGCTCTAATGACCCTGGGGCTCAATGCACTGAGTGTTCAGTCCGCGTTTATCGCGAAAGCGCTGCTGCCGGAACGGGAAATCCTTTATTCAGCCGGTGAAACGATCGCCGGGAATGTTGGGACAAGGTTTAAAATGAATGCGCGCATGGATTTGCTGCGCGCCAATAACCGCCAACTCCTGTCCGTATTCGGCAACAACGACCGGTTGAGCCATCCCCTTTACTATTGCCGTTTGTCGCAACCGATTTCCTACTACCTGGGTGTGCCCTTTAAGGTGAACGGGCTCAAGTTTGGTTTCATCGGATTCATCGATACGGCAGAACGAAACCAGCCCCTTTCCGAATGGCAGGTCACCTTTGCTAAGATCCTGTCACAATGTATCAGCCGAGAACTCAGCCAGAAAATCTATATTCGGGAACTGGAAGCGTCCAATCAGAAACTGGAACGTTTTGCTTACATTGCGTCCCACGATCTGCAGGAACCGCTGCGCAAGATCACCACATGTTGCCGGCTGCTAGATTCAGAACTTAAGGATTCGCCATCGGGAGATGTGCAGGAATTGTTGCAAATCACTGTTCGCAGCGCCAAGCAAATGCGCGCCCTGACGTCCGATATCCTGGAACTCGCGACAATCCAGCAGGAAGAATCGAAAGCCGTCGCGGTCAATCTCGAGCCGTTGATTGCCGAGGTTGTTGGAGAGCTGAGGGATGACAGCGACAGAGTCGAGTTTCAGTTGGATATGGATGATATGCCGATCCTGCATGCCATACCCAACCACATATCCATGCTGTTTCAGAACCTGATTTCGAACGCTGTGAAATTCAATTCGTCAGCAATCCCGAAAATCAAAATCTGGGCGGTCGAAGACGATGCGCAAACGCGGATCTGGGTCGCCGATAACGGCATTGGTATTCCGAAAGAACATGGGTCCAAGGTTTTTGACGTTTTTCAGAGGCTTCACAGCCGCCAGGAATTCCCCGGTACCGGCATCGGACTGGCGATCACGCGCGAGGTGGTGCGTCAGTATGGCGGCGACATCTGGATCGACTACGATACACCGAACTCGCTTGGTGGAACGACTTTCTGCCTGACGTTCCCGCACACGATCCAGGATTGAGCCTGATCAACCGCCCTCGGACTTTACCAGCAAATTTTCAATGATCTTCTGCCCGGTTTGCAGGGAACCCCAGTCGGGCAAATCATTGTGGGCGGCATCTTTCAGCTCGATAAACTCTTTCGGCTCGTTGGCAGCCTCAAACAGCTTTCTTCCCGAGTCTATAGGCACAATTCGATCCCGGTTCCCATGGATGATAGATAGCGGCGCTCGGACATCCCCAATAAATTCAAGGGAGTTAAACTTGTCCTTCATGAATAGACGGACCGGCAACCAGGGATAAGCACTGGCGCCAATTTCCATTGCGGAAGCAAACGGAGCTTCCAGGATCAGAAGGGCGGGTTGCCGCTTTGATGCTACCTGGACCGCCACGCCCGATCCCAGGGACTCCCCGACAAAAACGAGTTGAGCGAGAGAAACACCTTGTTGCTCAAGCCAGGTTACAATCTCGGTGCCGTCGGCCACGATGTCCCTTTCCGTCGGCGAACCTTCGCTGCCGCCATATCCGCGGTAACCCATGAAGAAGACGCCAAACCCGGCTTGCTGATAGAACAGGAACCGTTCTGCCCGGTGCCAAAGCGCGCCAGCATTGCCCTGAAAAAAAACGATTGTCGGTTTTCCCGGCTGAGCCCTGGCGTACCAGTTGAGGATTTTTATTCCGTCGCGGGTTTCAATTATGACTTCCTGCGTATCTGCAATTGATAGAGCCGTGGGACTGACGCGATCAGGTGTCGGGAAATATTGCAGCTTGCGCTGAAACGCGAACGCCAGACCGGCGACAATACTGTAGCCGGCCAACAGGAACAGTAGAGTTTTAAAGAGGGTGTTCAATTGGACATTTCCCGTGATTGTAAGCGCAGGTCCTGATCTCTGTAACACCTAAACGGGCATCGGTTCCAGTCTGAATGACGACGGCACAGGTGAGGTAATGAGAGCGCAACTTGGGTGGACTTGAACTGTTTCGGATTACGGCAAATCCCTCACGAAGTGGGATCCACATCGCAGGGTTCATCGCTGAATTTCCAGGTCGTGTTGTTCAGTGACATCTGACAACGCGCGAGAACACGATTGCCCCGGGCTGTGCGGATACAGGCGACAGTGCCGAGGGCATGGCTGCGGCCTTTGAACCGGCAAGTACATGGAATCTTAGTGAGACCGCCTTTAGAGGGTGCATTAGATTGATCGGCCAATTGTGCGGACTTGCTTGCGGCCTGAATTGTCGTCTGGGAATTCTTCGGAGTCGAATGAACATCTTCATCAGCCCGAGCCGGACCGACGGTATAAGCCAGGCCAATCATTAAGAGGCACGCGAAGAGCTGTTTCATATAAAAAAACATAACCAAATTTCTGCCTCACAGGAAGCGCTTATGCGAAACGCGATCGGATGGAGGTACTCACCTGAACCCGGTTGAACTCACGGAATTCCAGGATTTCCGTGCAAATTGAACGGGTTGCTTTGCGGATTCTGGTGCAATTTGACACAACTATAAAACTAGTTATATAGTTAGTTATGGAACACCAGCATAGAGAATCAGACTTGGCGAGACTGAGCGTGGAAGAAGCGGCACAGGGTTTTGCAGCCGTGGGCTCGGAGCCGCGCCTCGATGTTCTCATGACCCTGGTGCGGGCCGGACCGGAAGGACTAACCGTGGGAGATATTCAAACCCGACTGAGCATTCCTCCATCGACCCTTGCCCATCATCTGAAGTTTCTTTCCGCCGCCGGTCTGGTCGAACAAGACCGGCAGGGAAGGTCAGTGGTCAATCGCGCCGCTTTTGAACGGATCGAGTCCCTGGCCGATTATCTACTGCGCGAATGTTGCATCGATGCAGGGGGACACTCATCATGACGGCTCTTGTCGCGCGGTTTAAAAATTTTTCCGGCATGAATTTCGACGGCGCCTGGGTGGCCATTTTCCTGGTAATTCTTGCTGTAGGTCTTTTTGACCCCCGGAATTTCGTCCTGGTCATGGATCAGGCGGCGGGCTCTTTGCTTTCAACCCTGCCCTATGTGATTGTCGCAATCCTCATGATTGCTTTCCTCAAGGCCTCCGGCGGTGAAATTATTATCGCCGAAGCCTTTAAGGGGCGGGAAACGCGAATGATCATCTTCGCCGCCCTGCTCGGGGGATTAGCGCCGTTTTGTTCCTGTGAGGTCATCCCGTTTGTTGCCGGACTGCTAGCGCTGGGAACGCCGCTTTCTGCCGTCATGGCCTTCTGGCTGGCGTCACCTCTGATGGATCCCTCGGCACTGTTAATCACCGCCGGAGCCCTCGGCTGGAACTTTGCGGTGTTCAAACTCTTTGCCGCCGTCGGACTTGGCCTCATGGGTGGGTTCCTGGTCATGGCCTATATGCGTTTCGGAGGCTTTGCCAATCCCCTGCGGGAACAAAAAACCTCGAGTTGCTGTAGTGCGCCGAAAATCTCGGCTGACGACAAAGTCGTTTGGCGTTTTTGGGAGGAACGTGAGCGCCGTGAAGAGTTTGTCATTCAAGGCCAGTCAAACGCCGAATTTCTCGTCAAATGGCTGACGCTCGCCTATCTCCTTGAAAGCCTGATGATCAACTATATTCCGGCTGAACTGATTGCCAGCATCATTGGTGGCGACGGAGTTGGACCCATATTGCTGAGTGCCCTGGTTGGCGCACCGGCCTATCTTAATTCCTATGCCGCTCCGCCTCTCGTTGCCGGTCTTATGGAACAGGGTATGAGCGGAGGCGCAGGCATGGCCTTTATGATCGCAGGTGGCGTGAGTTGTATCCCTGCCATGACTGCCGTCTATGCCCTGGTCAACAAAACCGTATTCGCAACCTATGTGCTGATCGGATTTTCAGGGGCCGTGATTTCCGGTCTCCTCTTTGCAGCGATCGCCTGACCATGGCCTCGGTTCTTCGCTTTCCATCCGATTGATGGACGACCTAGTGGGCGACCAGTTTTCGATACACATGCCAGGTGGCGTGTCCGAGGATGGGTAGCGCGACGATAAGACCCGCAAACAACAGGGCACAGCTTATAAAGAGTGTGGTCCCGATGATTGCGCCCCAGAGGGCCATGGGGACCGGGTTGTGTATTACGGCGCGCACGGATGTGGCGATGGCCGTGATCAGGCCGACATCGCGGTCCAGGAGCATCGGGAATGATATGGCCGAAATGAGAAACACGGTCAGCGCAAACAGAAAACCGATGCCGTTCCCCCAAATGATAAGCTGGTGCCCGGCTTTCGTGTTCAGGACAAGATGCATCAATTGCCAGAGTGAGGTGACGGTTGTCTG
>JANQOC010000283.1 GCA_028279265.1 Hyphomicrobiales bacterium | reverse complement strand
GATGAGATCGCCTCGAGTGTATCAAGTTCCATGCTCTCCCGGACTCGAATTTGATTTTTTTCCAGCCACTGATCGATCAGATTTCCGACCCAGGCTTTTCGGGAAAAACGAATGAAAGGATGATCCTCTATCAGTTCCACCGGATCATCCGAAGTCGAGGACCGGGGTGCCAGCAGGATCAGCGGTTCTTCCGAGAACGGAATCCAGAGCATGTGACTGGGAATATGATAGGGTTCTGAAATTATCGCGCAATCCAGATTGTTGCGGTCAACAAGGGGGAGGAGATCGGCGGAAAGACCCGGGGTGATGCGAATGTGCAGTTCGGGATAGAGGGTTTTCAGGGCATTGACGGTTTGCGGCACCAGTCCGGTCATGGTCGTTGGAACCGCACCAAGCATGAGTTGACCCTGTAATCTGTCCCCGTCGTCCAAAGATTCCAGCATGGCGTCGTAAGCGTGAACCACGGTGCGCGCCTTGGCGGTAAGGGCCAGGCCCAGAGAATTGAGCTGGGGGGGTCTTTTCGTGCGGTCGAACAGGGTCGTCTTAAGGTCCTCTTCCAGGCTTTTCATTTGCTGGCTTACGGCCGCCTGAGTGACGTGGACGGATTTCGCCGCACCCGCAAAGGTGCCTGTTTCCGAAATTGCGATTAAGGTTTTCAACCGCCGAAGTTCCATAAATCCACCTTTTGATTAAGTGTTTCTGATAGTATAGGCGGAATTGGCTATTTTTGAATTAGAATGTTTTGATTAACCGCAGTTAACACCTGGGCCGACTTGTCAGGTCGGAAACTGCGGTCGGCCTCTGCGATGCCAGCCAAACTGTACCAATTCGATACAAAAACCTGGTGTTCCGCAAAATCATACACGGTCTGTTAACCCTAACTGAAAGTCGCCGCCAATGCCGTGGTGATTAGAAAGATCCTTAACTTGATCTTTGACAGGGTTTGTTACTTTTCTCAAAACGATAAATGTCGGGTTGGGCAATGACATCTATTCACGTCAACAGTTTCAATATAGCCGCGCCTGCGCGGGATATCATCAGCGATGGTTTCCTGGCACGTGCGCAGCATGTTCTGGAGATTGCCCTCCAACCCATCGTTTCGATTCAAACGGGTTCCATCTATGCCTATGAAGCGCTCATGCGCGGCTATCAGAACATGGAATTCGAAACCATCGATGATGTTCTGAATGCGGCGCACACCTTTGGTGTATCGGACAAGCTCTATCTCCTGCTTCTCGACAAATCTCTGAAAAAGCTGACAAGCCTGGTCGACAGCGAAGACGTTAAACTGTTTTACAATCTGGACGGGCGGGCGCTCGAGGGTGATGCAGACTTGCACCTGGAGTCCATGAAGCTTCTCGAGAAATATGATTTTCCGCCGTCTAAGTTGTGCCTGGAATTTTCAGAGACCTATGATTATGCCTCTGCCGTAACGGTTGCCGAAATGGTGGATGCCCATCGATCCGAAGGCATAAATTTTGCCATCGATGATTTCGGGCGCGGTTTCTCAGAGTTGAAAGTGCTCTACGAGTATCATCCGGAATTCATCAAGATTGACCGTTTTTTCATTCAGGAGATCGTCGCCGAGGACCGCAAGAGGTTGTTTGTCGAGACGGTTGTCAACCTGGCCCATGTACTGGGTATTCGCGTGGTCGCAGAAGGTATCGAGACCGAGGCCGAGTTTGAACATTGTCGTAAACTGGGTTGCGACCTGGCCCAGGGTTACCTGATCTCCAAACCTCAGCTGCGATTTCCGAGAGGTCATTTCGATTGTTCGAAGCTGCGGCGAAAACTGTCGTTGAAGAAGAATCGAACTTTTGGGCAAAACAGCCTGGTCCATCAGAGAATCGAGTTTCTGGAGCCTCTCAAAATAGGGGCCGAGCTTTCCGATATTTTTGAGATTCTGCGCACCAGCTTCCGGACATCGATCGTTCCTATTCTGAATGATTCCTATGAACCCGAAGGCATTATTCACGAACAGGACCTGAAAGAATTCATCTATTCCTCCTTTGGCAACGAGCCATCGGAGAACAGGCGATACACGAACTCGATTCGCGAATTCATTCGCCCCTGTTCAATCGCCGACATCAACTCAACTGCCGATCGAATTCTGGATATCTTTGCTTATCACAAAACATCCGACGGCATTATCATTACGGAAAACGGCAAATATGTCGGGTTCCTGTCAGCCGTGTCCATGCTTGAAATCATAAACGACAAGCGGATCGAAACAGCGAGGGATGAAAATCCTCTTTCGAAGCTTCCGGGTAATGCCTCCATCGGCAGATATTGGGACGCCATCCGAACGGCGGAAAACGAGGAACGCTGTATCTGCTATTTCGACTTCGACAACTTCAAGCCGTTCAATGACAGTTACAGTTTCCTCGACGGTGACAAGGCCATTACGCTTTTCGCGAATATCCTGAGAAAAGAATTTTCCGGGTCGAAATACATGATCGGCCATGTCGGTGGAGATGATTTCTTTGTTGGAGCAATCGGAGTTTCGTCTGAAGAACTCCAGCCTATACTTAATGACATTCGACGCGGGTTTTCGAAAGCGGCCGAAAGCCTCTACTCGACCGAGGACAGGCTAAACGGTTTCATAGAGGCGCGTGATCGTTATGGGCAATCGCGACAGTTCCCGCTGCTTTCCTGTTCGATTGTTTCCCTGGAAATTCCAGTGAATACGCCGGTTGACGATATGGATGCGGTGCTGCAGGAGATTACCCGTCTCAAGCGTCAGGCAAAGCGGTCCGCCGAAGGTCTGGCGACACAGATTTATGTACCGCAACCCGCAGCAATAGATGATGCGCCGGATCAGCAGCCGGTGGACAATATCGTTTGCAACGCCAATCGCCGTCAGAGCCGGGTCGCCTGATTTACCTGAGTTTTCCGCAATTTTGGCAAGAACATCATTGAGTCAGGTAACCAATTCTGATATTAGTTGTATAATACAACTAATAGGAAGAATTTTCATGGCTGTTATATCTTCTGACCGGATTTCAAAAATCCGCACGGCGTCACGCGATCTCGTGCGGGAGTTTGGCTTTCTGGACAAGCATGTGGCCGGAACCCATTATTCCGGATCGGCGGTGCATGCCATTCTTGAGATCGGTATGCACGACAATCTGACTTCGAAGGATCTCGCCGCAAAATTGCGCCTGGAAAAATCAACCATCAGCCGGTTACTGCGAAGATTAGTGGATCAGGGAGAAGTCCAGGAGCGGAAGTCGACGGAGGATGGACGGTTTCGGCATCTGATGCTGACGACACGCGGGCAAAAGACATTCGCAGAAATCACAAGATACGCTGAAAATCAGGTTGAGCGGGCTCTCAGGACTCTGGACACATCCAAGCAACAGACTGTGCTTGCAGGGCTCACCCACTATGCGCAGGCTCTCTCACAGACCCGAGTGACATCACAATCGGACAAAACCGCTGTTGAGGCTTATACGATATGCACGGGTTATCGACCGGGACTGCTGGCGCGAGTCGCCGAGATGATGGTTTGTCACTGCCATGAAGCCCTCGGATTCGGCGCTGAATTTGAAGCCCGTCTGCTTCGGGACCTGGACGAGTTTGCAAACCGACTTTCTCATGATCGCAACCAGATCTGGTATGTGATGTCCGCAGGGCAGGTTTGTGGAACCATAACGATTGATGGCGAGGATCTGGGAAATAATTTGGCCCACCTCAGATGGTTCGTTGTTGACCCCAGGCTCCGGGGCCTTGGCGTTGGACGCACGCTTCTTGAGCAGGCCTGCACATTTTGTGAGCAACAGCAATTCCGGTCGATTCATTTGTGGACTGTGGAAGGTTTGTCAATTGCGAAAAACATGTACGAAAATGCAGGCTTCAGCCTGGCCGAGCAGTATGAAGGAGACCAGTGGGGGAGTAAAATCCAGGAACTGAAGTTTGTTAAGGATTTAGAAATTAATCCCCAATAGTGGCTTCCTCTTCTGCACCGATGGTATAAAGTTGTAAATCAGGACGGCGTCAACTGTTACTGTGCTGACCCCTTAGACTAACAACGGTGCGAAGAAAAATCTGTGGCCGATAATTTTGATGAAATGAATGGATTCGACGGTGCCGTCCGCGAGCCCTATTCAATGGTCGATCACTGGTTGCAGGCGAACACAACCGAAGAACTCAAGCAGAAAAGTGAAAAGGCCGAACTGCTGTTTCGGCGACTGGGAATAACATTTTCCGTTTATGGCGACGATGCTTCCAGTGAACGGTTAATACCGTTTGATATCATTCCGCGGATCATCGGCGCTTCCGAATGGCGAAGACTTGCTGCAGGTATCGAGCAACGCGTGCGCGCCCTCAATGCCTTCATGTACGATATTTATCATCGCCAGGAGATCCTCAAAGCCAAGCTGATCCCCGAACACCTCATCGTTCACAACGAAGCCTTCCTCACGGAAATGATAGGTGTCAATCCGGCCGGTGGTGTCTATTCTCATATTGTCGGCACGGATCTCGTGCGCACAGGGCCGGATGAGTTTTTCGTGCTCGAAGACAATACCCGCACCCCCTCTGGTGTTTCTTATATGCTGGAAAACCGGGAAACGATGATGCAATTATTTCCCGAACTTTTCAGCCGGCAGTCCATCGCCCCGGTTGAAAACTATCCGGAGGCCCTCAGGGAAACCCTGGTCAGTGTCGCCCCGCAAAATCTGGATGACGATCCGACCATTGCGGTTCTGACACCCGGCATCCACAATAGTGCCTACTATGAGCATTCATTTCTGGCGGACCAGATGGGTGCCGAACTAGTCGAGGCCCGGGACTTGATCGTCGCCGATGGCACCCTGCAGATGAAGACCACGCGCGGCCTCAAGCGGGTGGATGTTCTCTACAAGCGGATCGATGACGATTTTCTGGATCCCCTGGTTTTTCGCTCGGATTCAGTACTGGGCGTGCCGGGATTATTCGAACTTTATCGAGCTGGCCGTGTCACGCTCGCCAATGCCCCGGGAACGGGCATTGCCGATGACAAATCGATTTATACCTATGTTCCGAAGATCATCGAGTTTTACACCGGCCGATCGGCGATATTGAAAAACGTCAAAACCTATGATTGCAGTGACAAGCAGGAACTCAGCTATGTCCTGGAGAACCTGTCCGAACTCGTCGTCAAGCAGGTTCACGGGTCCGGCGGTTACGGGATGCTTGTGGGACCGACATCAAGTCAGGCCGAAATCGATGATTTCCGGGACAAGTTGCGGGCAAAGCCAAATAACTATATCGCTCAGCCGACATTGGCGCTGTCGACCTGTCCGACCCTGGTGGAGAGCGGTGTCGCACCACGTCATGTGGACCTGCGTCCCTTCGTTCTCGTGGGTGATAAAATACAGCTGACTCCCGGCGGGCTGACACGGGTCGCGCTTCGCGAAGGATCCCTGGTCGTGAATTCAAGCCAGGGTGGCGGCACAAAGGACACCTGGGTCATTGAAGAATGAATAAGAAGCCAGAGAAACAGAAGTTGTTGTAGATGCTTGGACGAACCGCCAATGATTTGTATTGGATGGCCCGCTACATGGAACGGGCGGAGAATCTGGCGCGCATTCTCGATGTCGGCTATCGCCTATTGCTTCTTCCCCATGAACAATCCAGCGAGATCTGGCGGTCGGCCCTGAGAAGCGCCGGCTGTGAACAGTCCTACTCTGACAAATATTCCGACTTTGAAACCGACAGGGTCGAGGATTTTCTGCTGTTTGACCCCGACAATCCCTCGAGTGTTTACTCATGTATTGCGCGGGCGAGAGAAAGTGCGCGCATTCAAAGGACAGCGATTACCCGCGACATGTGGGAATGTCTGAACGGGGCCTGGATCGAATATTGCGCGGATCATACTTCCCTGCGAAACAAAAACGAGCGGCCCATACTGATTGACTGGATCAAGGGCCGATCGGCTCTCTTTCGCGGTGCGCTCATGAATACGATTCTGCGCAACGATTCCTTTAATTTCTGCGAGATCGGGACATTTCTGGAAAGAGCCGACAACACGGCCCGGATACTTGATGTTAAATATTTCATTCTCCTGCCGCAAAACCAGTTGGTTGGTGGCGGCATAGACAATGTCCAGTGGCAGACCATATTGCGTTCCGTCTCCGCCCATCAGAGTTATAGCTGGGTCTATCGGGATCGCTTCAACCCGTGGAACATTGCCCATTTTCTGATCCTCAACAACCAGATGCCGCGCTCTTTACGGTCCTGCTATGACGGCGTGAGTGGCGCACTGAAGGGACTGAATGATTATTACGGATACCAGTGCGACTGTTATCCCATGGTCGAGAAGATCCGCAGTCAACTCGTGGACGGTGATATGAATGAGATTTTTCAATCCGGCCTGCATGAATTTCTAACGGATTTCATTGCCAGCAATAATGAAATCGGTGCAAAAATCTCCGAAATTTATCACTTCAACGAGTAAGTCCTGTCATGCTCAACACGGTTCAACACACCACCTGTTACAAATATTTGCATGAGGCCAATTATTCGATTCAGGCACTGAAGCTCTGGCCCGCCGATTTTGACGGACAGAAAGTTATCTCATGGGATATCCGGATCGAAAATGCCGATCTGACGCGTCTCTCTCATGATGGATTTGGAAATCTCATTTATCTCGCAACCCTGTCTGAACCTCACCGGGAAATCCGGGTCGAAGCCCAGGGTGAGGTCGAAGTCGAAGACCGTTCCGGCGTTGTCAGAGGTCTCAAGGAAGCCGCGCGTCCCCGCGTATTCTTGCGGCAAACGACCCAGAGCCAGGCCGACGAGGCCATAGAAAGTTTTGCCCAATCCCACAAACAGGCCGATACGCTGGAAAGGCTGCACATGATTTCCGAGAGCCTGGCCAACAAAGTCTCATTCAAGGTCGGCGCCACAGGTGCGGGCACCACAGCCGGTGAAGCGTTCGAACTTGGGAAAGGCGTTTGCCAGGACTTTTCCCATATCTTTATCGCCGCGGCCCGATCTCTCAATATTCCGGCCCGTTACGTGACCGGCTACCTGTTCACAGGCGATGACGGGAGTTTCGACGCTCATCACGCCTGGGCCGAGGCCTGGGTCGATAATTTGGGATGGGTCGGATTTGACGTGGCCAATGGTGTCTGCACGACGGAAAATTATGTCCGATTGGCCTGCGGTCTTGATGCCCGGTCAGCTGCTCCCATTCGGGGATCGCAACAGGGCGGCGCGATTGAAGACCTGGATGTTCACGTCTATGTTCAGCAGCAACAAGTTCAATCATAAATCTTTTTAACGGGCCTTCCAGATGACCTATTGCGCAGCCATGAAACTTGACCGGGGGATCGTATTTGCCTCGGATACCCGCACAAATGCCGGGGTCGACAATATCGCCAAATTTCGCAAGACATATCTTTGGCGAAATCCGGGAGATCGGGTTCTTGTTCTGTTGAGTGCGGGCAATCTTTCCGTGAGTCAATCCGTTCACAGCATACTGAATGAAGCCCTGCATGAGTCCGCGACAAACAGTGAAAGTGAAAAGGAAACCCTGTTCACCGTTAACTCCCTATTCCGGGCGGCTCGTCTCGTGGGCGCGACCGTGCGGGAAGTCCGGGACGTTGATGGCCCCATGCTGGAGAATTCGGACACCGGATTTTATGCGTCGTTCATTTTTGGCGGTCAAATCGGTGATGAGCCACCGCGGCTCTTTCAGATTTACAGTGAAGGTAATTTTATAGAAGCCACGGAAGATACGCCTTTTCTGCAGATTGGTGAGCATAAATACGGCAAACCCATCCTGGACCGGGTTGCGGATCCCAAGATGCGCTTAGGAGAGGCCGCAAAACTGCTGCTCCTGTCTTTTGATTCAACCATACGGTCGAACCTGTCGGTGGGTATGCCTCTGGACCTGCTGATCTATGAGCGGGATAAGCTGGACGTTAACCGGCAAATGCGTATCGAAGAAAATGATCCCTATTTCAACGAATTATCCGAGAACTGGTCGGAGGCCTTGCGCAATGCCTTTTCGTCGAGCCGGGAGCTCGATATTTAATGCGCAATTTTGCGCTACTCTCTCGATTACTGCGAGATGTAAAGTTTGAAGTTTGAAGATCTCGGCATATTCGCAATCCGATCAGCCTTCGTTTTCACCGCCACCTTCGCCACCTTCGTCGCCACTACTTTCACCATCATCATCACCCCCACCGTGGCCACCTTCGCCGTCATGGCCGCCACCATCTTGACCTCCATAGTCGCCATGGTCGTCTCCGTGTCCAGGTTCTGATCCCATGTCATCGGGAGAGGGCGAATCGTCAGTGCCTTCGCTGGCATTCCCGATGATTTCTTTCAGGAATCCGGCCTGGGTTTGGTTGCAGGCCTGGCCTTCGGGGGCTCTGTATGTTCCGGTGGCAAACGGAAACGCCCGGTTTCTCTGCCGGTCCAACTGTCGGGAAAGGGCACCATTTCGCGGGACGTAAACATGTTCGCAGGGACTAAGGATGCGGCATTGTCGTGATCGCCGGCCGCAGACTTCGACACGGCCGGAAACAACCAGAACCGATGTCCCTTTGCGCCTGACATGCACATCGACAATGGTGCCCCTGATACCAAGAGTGGCCGTAGGTGTCTGGATCTTATAGGCCGAGCTACGGCTCAGACCGCCGCTGACAAAACGGAAGACGCCGCGAGCCATGCGGACGACCGCGCTACGTGTTGTGTTGCCTCCACCGAGGACAAATTTATCAAGTGTCAATGCGGAATTGGGACCGACCACGAGTTGAGTCCGGTCGATGAGCCGGATCGTGCCCTGACTGTTGGAACGGGCCCGCAGGCGTTCGTTGCGGAATACGTTCAGCCCCTGGGACAGAGACCGGGTGCTGGATGCGAGTGTTCCCGTGACCGTGTTTTTAACCTCGGTAACCGTGCCTACCTGTGTTTGTGCAAATACGGGTCCCGCAATAAGAACGGGCAGTACAAAAATGGCCGTGCGGAGAATTCTACTCATGACTCGTGCTCCCACCAATAAAATATAGATTATTATAATTCTAAAAATCCAATATATACAATAAATTAAACTGTTTTAATTAAGAAACAGAATTAACTTTATGGGCGTTGATTGTCTGCCATACTTTGTCAGCTAACTGACGATTCCAATCGGGCCTGTCTCTCTACCCATATTCAAGCCGGGCCGAACCAGGATCCCCGACATGGACGGAATTTTGACTGCGGGATCATTCATGGCTCGGCTGTGAAGAATTGTGCGAGCGGAATTGCCGGCCGTGCCAGATCCGGGTCATGGCCGCTGCCCGCCGGCATTCGGGAATCCAGGATAACCTCTGCAAGTTTCCTTGCATTTTGAGCCGAAACGATTATTTAAGCGGTCTGAAGCAGATTTATTTCAAACCAATCTTACCTGCGTTGTAGGCAGAGAGTGAGAGGCCCTTATGATTACGCTGACTTTCCCCGATGGTAATAAACGCGAATACGAATCCGGCTCTTCCGGCGCGGATGTCGCCGCGTCCATTTCCAAATCCCTGGCTAAAAAAGCGGTTGCCGTGAAACTTAACGGCGTTTTATGTGATCTTGCAGATCCCATTGCGGAAGACGCCGCGATTGAAGTGGTGACGCGGGATGACGCTGCAGCCCTGGAGCTTATTCGTCACGATGCCGCCCATGTCATGGCCGAGGCGGTGCAGACTTTGTGGCCGGATACACAGGTGACGATCGGCCCGGTTATCGACAACGGCTTTTACTATGATTTCGCCAGGGAAGAACCGTTTCACCCGGAAGATCTGGAAGCCATTGAACGCGAGATGGGTCGTATCATCGATCGCAATGACCCCTTCACCAAGGAAATCTGGTCGCGGGAACAGGCGATCAATCACTTCAGGCAGGTGGGCGAGACTTATAAGGTCGAACTCGTCGATGCCATTCCTGAAGGTGATGATGTAAGAATTTACCGGCAGGGCGACTGGTTGGATCTTTGTCGCGGTCCGCATATGACGTCGACTGGCAAAGTGGGCAAGGGGTTCAAACTCCTGTCCATTGCCGGCGCCTATTGGCGTGGGGATTCAAACAATCCCATGTTGCAGCGTATATACGGCACGGCCTGGGCGTCAGAAAAGGATCTCAAGGCCTATCTACATCAGCTGGAGGAAGCTGAAAAACGGGACCATCGCCGTCTCGCGAGGGAAATGGACTTGTTTCATTTTCAGGAGGAGGCACCGGGTTCCGTGTTCTGGCATGCGAAAGGCTGGACGCTTTTCCAGGAGCTCATCAGCTACATGCGGCGGCGTCAGTCGGCAGACGGATATATCGAGGTGAATTCCCCGGACATGATGGAGCGATCCCTGTGGGAACAATCCGGACACTGGGAAAAGTTCGGTGAAAACATGTTTACGACGCAAACGCCGGACGAACGTGTGTTCTGCTGTAAACCGATGAACTGTCCCGGCCATGTGCAGATATTCAAGCATGGGCTCAAGAGCTATCGCGAGTTACCTTTGAAAATAGCCGAATTCGGCAAGGTTCATCGCTATGAGCCTTCCGGCGCCCTGCATGGGATAATGAGGGTCCGGCACTTTACTCAGGATGATGCGCATATTTTCTGCACCGAAGAACAAATTACGGA
>JANQOC010000038.1 GCA_028279265.1 Hyphomicrobiales bacterium | reverse complement strand
GAACGCCGCCTCGAAAATCGCCGGGACCGATTTATTCCGCATCAGCTTTTCCGTTTCAGCAACGGCTTTCTTATGCGCATAGGCGGGCGCGTCAACCAGCACACCGCCAGGAAAGAGTTCACGGGCCCGGCTGCCGATTTCGGTACCGACGGCCTGTATGGATCCTGCTTCCGCCGGTTCGAAGGGTACGGGTTCGTAGGTGGAGAGCCAAAGGAGTTTTGGACAGATTTGGCCATCGACAAATTTGGATTTGGTAAGATAGGGTTTCTTCGCCGATCGCGATGGCCGGACGGCCAGGTCGGGATCCCGGTCCTCGCTTTTCGGGAGAGTATCTTCCGGTTCACTGTTCGTCTGCATCATCTGATCCATGTCTGCCTCACCGCCGTTAAAAGGTGTCGCCGCCTGTGGCCGTTGTCAAAATTCTGTCCCCGGGATTACAGCCGACTTCAATGACCGCAGGGCCCTGTCCCGCACTCTATCTGATTCCACCCCGCAGCCCGTATCTGCCATTCAAGAAGCCTGGGTTTTTGCACAAGGCATAAGCCGATGAAATAATTGCAATTATTATTTTCCGACAGTGATCCCTGAAATTTAAAGGGCGGTGATGAAGGAAGATGGGCTGCGACAGCCAAAATCTTTAGTTCGTCTTCGGTCCCTATTGAAAGCCTCCACGCGGATACCTCTTCCCGGGAGCTCGCTGAAAAGATCGCCTACGATAATGCCGAGCTCCTGTTAAACCGCACGATATCTTCGAAACTGACTGGCACAAATTAGGGACGGGTTATTGCGCCGGATCCAGACGGACACGTTTTAAATCGCCTGAACGCACGATGCCAGGACAGCCGGCAAAGGTCGCCCCGCCGCCAATGCTCGCGGCAGATTGTGCTTGGAATTACCGAAGATTTATGCGACCGCTAAAGTGAGCGGATCATCTTAAAGTCCCATCGCACAATGGACCGCGGAACCCGGGAGATTGACTTTTGACGGCATTGCGACCTTGCAAACGGCGCCATGACATAAACCGCCATGGCTGAAAGTCCTGTCACCGACCGGAATTTGTCCACCCCGGAAAACCCACATATGTTCGTTGGCATTGCCTGGATGATAACTGGCGGGCTGTGTTTCGTTGGTGTCGCCGTCATCGTCCGTTTTCTGGGTACAGCCGTTCCGGCACCGGAAGCCGCTTTCCTGCGTTTCCTGATCGGCCTCATTTTCATGTCCCCGTTTTTGCTTCACGGTATTCGATCACGCCTGACATTCAGACAGCATAGAAATTTTGCCGTGCGCGGCTGCGTGCACAGTCTCGCCTTTATATTCTGGTTCTACGCCATGGCCCGCATCCCCATTGCCGAGGTTACGGCCATCGGATATCTCACACCTTTGTTCGTTACCATTGGCGCGGCTTTGTTTTTCGGTGAAGTGCTGCGCATTCGACGCATCCTCTCTATTGTGATCGGATTTCTGGGCGCTCTGCTCATTCTCCGTCCGGGATTTCAGGAAATCTCCACGGGACAGCTATCGCAGCTCATCGCCTCGCCCATGTTTGCGGCCTCTTTTCTGCTGGCCAAAAGACAGACGGCGGATTCCGAATCCAGTCTGATAGTGGCGATGCTCACCCTGTATTGTACGTTAATCCTGCTGCCTGTCGCCCTCTACCAATGGCAGACGCCGACCCTGGGCCAGTTCCTGCTCCTGGCCGGCGCCGCCTTCTTTGCGACGGCCGGCCAGTATTGTATCACCCAGGCCTTCACAAAGGCGCCACTGACAGTGCTGCAGCCCTTTACCTTCCTGCAACTGGTTTGGGCAACCCTGTTCGGCATTCTACTGTTCTCGGACTCCCTCGACATCTTTGTTATTGCCGGTGGTTGCATCATCGTTGCCGCAACGTCTTATATGTCTCATCGGGAAATGCGCCGGCGATAAAAGCCGAGAGTCGCGGTAACCTTGAAAAGGCGAGTAGAGCAATTCAATCAGGAAGGGAACGCGAACGAATTATCGGGTATCCACCCCCCAGATCCAGGAGACCAGACGATTGAACCAGGAATTGTCGCTGTTCTTCTTCTCGAAAAACACAATTCCCGACTTTGGCATTTGCCCAAAACGTGATTTGTGGCATTCGATCTGTCCCTGAAAAGTGAGGGACAGATAGGCGCCTTCTTGCTGGACCAGTCCTTGCCGCAGAAGGTTCTCGCGAATGCGTTCGGGCACATCTTCGGCCCGGACCCAGTCGCCATCCAGGGTTTCCAGCCAGGTCCGCAATTTTCGGGAATCCGATGCAAACACTTGTGCCACCTCATCCGGTTGCGCCGCAAGGTTTAAACAAATTCTTCAATTCAGATGTGGCCAAATTAAGAAGCATAATTTTGAACTCCGGAATACAATGGATATACACACATATGATTGCGGAGTTTCAGACACCTTGGATATAGGTTACAGATTTCCACAGGAAAGGTCATATTAGTCCTGTCCAATCCTGTGAATTTTTAAAATGCTAATTATCCGCAATCCCTGAGACGAAACCGGGAAGCCATAGATTGAAAAAACTTGTCGTCATTTCCAATACCCCCTCGCCCAATACACTCAAACTGAGGGAAGCTGTTGTGAACGGTGCTCACGCGGCAGAAGTTGCCGACCTGGAGATTGTGGAGTTGGATCCCCGGGAGGCCACTCCGGAACTGATCATGTCTACTGACGGCCTCATTCTCGGAACAACGGAAAATCTCGGCTATATGAGCGGTCTTGTGAAGGACTTTTTTGACCGCACCTACTACCCCTGCCTGGACCACACCCAGGGTCTGCCGTTCGCTCTGTATATACGTGCCGGCCACGACGGTACCGGTACACTCAGGGCAATCCGCACCATCGTTACCGGACTCCGCTGGAAATTCGTGCAGGAACCGCTGGTTCTTCAGGGTGATTTCCAGGACGAGTTTGCCGATCAATGCCATGATCTGGGCAACGCCATGGCCCTGGGTCTGGATCTCGGAATACTCTGAATCTATCGCGAATATCCTGTTTTCAACGCAATCAATCAGTCACTAGGGTGCTGAATCTCAACGGATAAAGGAGATTCCCGATAGGAGTGAAGCGTTCGGGCCACAATTTCGGGTCGATCATGTGTCGGAATCATAAACTGTTGGCCGTTTCGCCGCTCTTTGCCCTAATATCGGCATTCTAGTTGCGTTTTGGGGAGTGCAGTTCTGGAATGAAACGACCAATAGATTTGAGCACCTTTCCTGACATGGTGCAGTGGTTTAGTCCGCGTCTTCTCATACGAGCTGGATTTCGCCAATCCATATCCCGCCTCTTCGGTCAATATGCGGATCAGCGCATGATCCAGCATCTTTCGGACCCTATCCCTTCGAAAGACAATGATCCGGAATATCGTGCGTTTGTCGACCGCTATAATTATGCCAATGCGGTCAATTCCAGCGAGCCTTACTGGGTCGATTTTACCGCTGATCTCGGCGACGGATTTGATTCCACCTATTCCGTTGCCTACATGTTGGCCGCGCCTGAGCTAAGAGGCGACAACAGGGTTACGGGGATCGCTCCGGTCCAGGATTTGGCAGAGCACGAGAAACTGCCCCGTGGACAAATACTCATCCTCGGCGGCGATCAGGTTTACCCCTGGCCTTCCCAGGAAGAATATGAAACCCGGATGGTGTCGCCGTACAGTCTGGCCTTTCCCGACGATCAGGTTACGGAAGCAAACAGAGCTCCCCATGACATTTTTGCCATTCCCGGCAACCACGACTGGTTTGACGGGCTGGAAGCCTTCGATGATCTCTTTTGCCGGGCGCGAACGCAACGGCATACGCACAAGATTGCCAAGATCGGAAACTGGTTCACCCGCCAGCATCGTAGTTATTTTGCTCTGCGCCTGCCCCATAATTGGTGGATCTGGGGCGCAGACATTCAACTCAGCAAGTACCTCGATGATGGCCAGCTCGATTATTTCAGCACTATCGCAAACGAGATGGGGGAAAACGACAAGTTCATTCTGTGCACAGCCCAACCTTCCTGGCTTTACTTCGGTACCGAGGCCGAGGGATATGCCCGCGACAATCTGCGTAACCTAATTGATATGCCCATCTCCAGGGGCGCTAAGCTATGTGGCGTGATGTCCGGCGACAGTCATCTGTATTGCAGGTATAACGAGTCGGACAAGCTTGGTAATTTCAATCTGATAACGGCCGGTGGCGGCGGTGCCTATACCCACGGCACCTACCATCTGGAGAAAGAGATCAAGTTCAACTGGCTGGGCGAGCCCCTGGATTTTGATCTCGACCGCAAGCTGGAACCCTCGGCAACAGACGGGCATCCGACCCAATCCACAAAGCCGGCAGCCTACCCGACAAAAGCACGCAGCCGCGCCCTCGCTCTGGGTAATATTTTCTTCCCCTTCCGAAACATATCGTTCTGCCTGGGCATGGCCATGATCTACTGGCTGCTCACATGGACATTTTCCGAACTGCGCGTCGAATACAATTTGCAAACGGAACAAACCCAGGTGATCAAGCAGGAAGTGGAAACAGAGGTCAAGCGGCAGCTCCAGGAGAAGATAGACAAGCTGCAAAAGCGAAGGCTACGAGAATTTGTTCCGGAAGATTCTCCCACCGTTAGGGTCGATCCACCTCCAACAATCATGAAAGAGGAAGTCTCGCCTGAACAGCCTATCGGCACTTGGACGATCAGCGTCATCGACATCTATCTGAACACCGTCAAAACCCATGGATGGCTAACGCCCCGGGGCCTCTGGGGAGCCGCAACGCTCATCGTCAATAGCACCTATCTTTTGGCCCTGGGTATTGCCTCCAGCCCCCTTGCTTTTTTCTTCCTTGCCGGGATCTGGTATGTCTTCTTTACGATAGCCGAGACCAACCTCAAGGGAACAAGGGGAACCTTCAGTCGGCTGTTTTCGGGCACCGTTCACTTCTCCATTCATCTGCTGATGATGTGGGTCCTCTATTGTATCCTGACTTATACAAACCGGACATTTGTTCGTCCGATCCTCGACAATTATGCCAGTGACACGGGAATATTCTTCTTCCTGCCAACTGATCTCTGGGAACGGCTTCTGTATCCCCCGGAAATGTTCCTGTTAGGCGGCCTCGGATCCGGCTTTGTCTTCGGTTTGTATTTAATGTTCTCGTACTATTTCAAAAGGTTGAATATCGACTGGACGTTTTCGGCTCAACGGCAGACAAAATTCAAAAATTTCCTGCGCATGCGCTTTGAACCGGATCGCCTGACCATTTATCCAATCGGCCTCGATACAAGTCCGCGACGACGGCGGCACTGGTTTTCCATGCGTCCGGGAGGCTGGAAAAAATCCAACCGCGATCCCGCTGAAGGCGGTTCCCTGATCGAACCCCGAACGGATCTAGCGCCACGGCTCATCGAAGGACCTATTGTGATCGACGCCAATGATGTCATTAATCTGCCGCGTTGATTGACGATCAACATCAATTCGACCGGATTACTCCCCGAAATCTCACAAATTCGGGGATGGGTTGCGGAAAACCCTAATCGATGCGGGAATTGGTGTTGTTAATTTGAAACCCTTGCCTATCTTGTGACCATGACCTGGATCGTCTTCTCCAAACTCATTGCAATTCGGGTTCTGGTCGTGCTGTTTGCGCTGCTGTTGCTGGGAGGCGGTCTGGCACTGATTGATTACCTTTACGGCACCAAAGCCATCGCCGTCCTCTGGCAGTGGGGGCTTCGGCTCTGGCAGCTTGCCCTGAACAGTCTGAAAGTCGCGTCGCGATTTTTAATCCGCCTCTTTCCGGAATTCATAAAAAGGTTTTTTCTTCGAAAAAGTCTGAGCGGGGTCTGGCGACTCGTTATGACGGGCTTTCTCACAATTTTGTTTGCGGTCCTGGGTGGGCACACTTATCACCGGCTCGTGAACTTCTGTACCCGGGCCCGGGACGGGACGGTCGGCGCGGCTGTCAGTGTATGGCAGGCGGAACTCTGGTTTTTTCCACGTTGGATACGTGCCTGTATTTTCCTCGTCGCCGTTTATTTCTCTGTTCTTTACTTCATTGAGATCCAGCGATGGGCCGCAGCGAACAACTCTCCCTCGTTCCTGGGCATCGATCCCTGGAGCCTGCTCTTCGGGTTCGCGGCATCGTTTTTCCTGACCAGCCTGCCTCTCATCGGTTTCGATCAGTTTGTTACTGTCATGTTCCGACCGCTGCAAAAATATTATCGCCGCTTCATCCGTGGCCGCGGTTTTTCCCCGGCCGTGGCGAATTGGCTCCTGGCATTCCGTCCTTTACGCCGCCGTGCGGAATTGGAGCGCATCCGTTATATGAGAAAATGGCGGGATCAATCCGGAACAGGGCAACAAGAACCAACGGACGACGAGACCAGCCCCCGCAAGAAAACCGTAGCTACCCGGGACCCTGTAAACAGGGCCACCGGCCGGTCCTGACCTGCAGACACCTTGCGTCCCCGTCATAGGGTTAGTCGAAAAATGCGTGCATTTCGAACCAGTTGGATCTGAATTTTTGGTGTTTCCGCGTTAAATTGGAGGTCAACCGGAATCACAGCAGCCTCTTGATTAGTTTTACTTTATGAAGATTTGAGCCTTTAAGGGGATCGATCCGAATAAAGGCCCACTGAAAATCACGAGAAGGTCACACATTGAAAATCGAAAAACTCCTTGTTGCCAATCGCGGTGAAATTGCCATTCGGGTGCTGCGCGCAGCCAACGAACTGGGAATAACCACGGTGGCGATTTATGCCGAAGAAGACAAACTTTCCCTGCATCGCTTCAAGGCCGACCAGTCCTTCCAGATCGGTCATGACCTCGGACCCGTGAAAGCCTATCTTTCATTTGACGAAATTATACATGTGGCCCTGGAATCCGGTGTTAATGCCGTTCATCCGGGCTATGGTTTCCTGTCGGAAAATCCAGAATTTGCCGAAGCTGTCATCGGCGCCGGTCTTATCTGGGTCGGACCGGATCCGGATACCATGCGCGGGCTTGGCAACAAAATCGCAGCCCGTACCGTTGCCGAAAAAGCCGGCACACCGGTGATGCCCGCGACCGGGCCCCTGTCTGACGATATGGATGAGGTCCGGCGCCTGGCCGAAGATATCGGCTATCCGGTGATGCTCAAGGCCAGTTGGGGCGGGGGCGGACGCGGTATGCGTGTGATCCATGGGTCCGACAATCTGGAAACCGAGGTCCTGGCCGGTAGGCGAGAAGCCGAACTGGCTTTCGGCAATGGCGAGGTCTATCTGGAAAAACTCATCGAACA